>NZ_CALSBP010000002.1:0-300000 GCF_943373825.1 Aquimarina spinulae
AACCTCTTTTAATTCATCGGTAAGTTGAGTTAATTCATCTGATTTTTGTTTTAAAAATTTATTTGTAGAAATCGTCTTTTTATTTTCTTCTAAAATCTCTAATACTTCTACCAAGGTAACAGGTTGTTCTTTGACTACACTGGATATTAAAATCCGGGAAGAAGCACTACCAATACTTCCAGTCAATAGTTTTTCTGAAAAATTAATTAGTCTTGCATCTGCGGCTTCAGCATTTTTTGGAAGGTCATATTTAAGATAAAACAAATCCAAAGCACGTTCTGTGCGTTTTTCTCCTAAAAATCGATTCAATACTTTTCTAATATCTGAAACATAGGCTTCTCCTTTCCATACAAATGCATTTTCCTGCAAGGAATTATAATTGCTATCCACAAACATTTCTCCGTAATTACGCTCTCTATAATTCCCTTTAAAAGAAAGGGAAACCGAAAGGTATACAATAACATTAGAAAACATACTCCAAAAAAATGCATGCGTTACCGGATTGAGAATATCTATACCAAACAATGCATAAGGTCTTAAAAGTTCGATTTCAAAAGGACCGTACACGATAAAATTCATATTACCGAATATTGTATCCAGTACAAAAGGTAAAACAAGAGTGTACCCTGTGATCAATGCTCCTGTAATGATTCCCATTTTTGCAGCTATAGAAGACCCTCTATTCCAAAATAATCCTATAAAAAATGAAGGCCCCAGTTGCGCAATAACAACAAAAGATAACTGTCCGATCGAGAATAATGACAATTCTATATTAAAATTGATATAGAAAAAATATGCTCCTAATATCAAACACAAAATAGCTATCCTTCTAATATTCTTAATATAATTGGCATTACGCTCAGGACGACTTTTACTAAATTTATCTAGAAATCCATAGGGAATAATTAAGTTATTACTAAGCATCGTTGATAACGCCAATGTAGAAACAACTACCATAGAAATCACTGCCGAAAAACCACCTAAAAACACTAGAGTTGCTAAAAACACATCTTTATTTTGTAAAGGAAGTAGCAATGAGTAATAATCTGGGTTCGCTATATCTCCTAATCGTAATTTTCCGCCCCAGGCGATAAAAACAACAAATACATTAAACAACAGTAAGTATAGTGGAAACATCCAAATTGCATTTTTAAGATCTTTTTTGGTCGTATTCTCTATCACAGAGACGTGAAATTGTCTTGGTAAAAGAAAAATTGCTAAAAAAGACAGGGCGATCATAAAATACCAATTGATACCAGACTCCAGGCTATCGAAGGTAGTTAATGATTCGAAGTCTTCTGTAACCGATATTTGATTGTAAATATCTGTGGTTCCATCAAAAAGAAAATAGGTAACATACCCTCCTACTCCTAAAAAGAAAATAAGTTTGATTACGGATTCTACCGCTACCGAAAATACTATTCCTTGCCTGCGTCGTGTTGCATCGGTAGTTCTTGTGCCAAAAAATGCCGCAAAAACTGCTAACAAAACCGCTATATAAAATGTTGAATCCTCAAAAATTGTTCCTGAAGAATTAACGGGGTCATTAGAAATGATCTCAAAAGTCTCTGAAACTGCTTTAAGTTGTAATGAAATATAAGGTAATACACCCAAGACACATATTATAGTCACTAACGCTCCTAAAAATCTATCATTACCATACCTAAGGGATATAAAATCTGCAATACTTGAAACTTTATGTTGTTTTGAAATTTTGATTATTTTTTTCAATACTACAATCCAAACTGGAAAAGCTATTACAGGTCCCAAATAAGTAGTGAGAAAACTAACCCCAGAGGTCGCTGCAATCCCAACACTACCATAATAAGTCCATGCAGAGCAATATACCGCGAGTGATAATGTATAGACATAAGGATTATTAACCCAGGATCTTTTTGCTTTTTTTTCGGCCCAGAAAGCAATTCCAAACAAAAGCAGCAGGTATCCTACAATTATGAATATTAGTACATAGCTATTCATAAAACTTTTTCAAAATTACAAAAGAGATCAAAATTGAAATTGCCCAAATCAGAAATACAAAAAAGTACAGTATAGGGAACCCAAAAATACTTCCGAAATGATTAAACATAAATATCAACGGAACATTAAACAGAAAAAGCAATGCAATAGAGAGTACTACCAGTTTTTGTTGATGACGTTTTTTCATGAGAGTACTTCTATTGGTTACTTATAGTTTTTGAGTTTATACACTTCAATTCTTATCATTTTTTTAGTCAGATTATTTTTCTTTTAAACCTCACAGATCTTAACAGGCCTGTGAGGTTTAATGCCTGGTACATCTAATGTGTTGCTTCTCCAGCTCCACTAGGGATTCTTATATTTTCTACAATCTCTTGTACTTCTTTTGGTGGTGCCGAAGTAAATTTGGAAATCACTAATGATATCACAAAATTAATCACCATGGCAACGGCTCCAAATCCTTCTGGAGAAATCCCAAACCACCATTCGCTAGATGGAGGAAGTGTTTCGTCGAACCATCCTAATTTATATTTTATCATATATAGCAGCATACATAAGATACCTACTACCATTCCTGCAATAGCACCTTCTTTATTCATTCTTTTATAAAATATCCCTAACACAATAGCAGGAAAAAAAGAAGCTGCTGCAAGACCAAATGCCAGAGCAACAACAGCTGCAACAAAACCTGGTGGGTTGATTCCAAAATACCCTGCAACGCATACGGCAGCTACCGCAGAAAGACGTGCTGCGATTAATTCTCCTTTTTCTGAGATATCTGGTTTGATCATTTTTTTGATCAAATCATGAGATACAGAAGATGAAATCACCAATAACAATCCTGCTGCGGTAGACAATGCTGCTGCCAATCCTCCTGCAGCTACCAAAGCAATTACCCAATTAGGGAGATTTGCTATTTCGGGATTTGCCAATACCATAATATCACGATCTACAAAAAGTTCATTCTTGGTTGCAGCATTTACATTTGTAATTTTTCGTTCTCCATGTTCTCCTCTATTTTTTCCATCAAAAACCGGTTTGTTTTTATTCCCTTCAACTGCATGGCCATTGGCATATTGCACTTGCCCATCTCCGTTTTTATCTGTCCATCCTAACAAACCTGTGTCTTCCCAGTTTTTAAACCATAAAGGAAGTTCTTCGTATTGTTTATTTTGTACAGATTCAATAAGATTTGTTTTAGCAAAAACTGCTACGGCCGGGGCAGTTGTATACAATATAGCAATTAACAATAGTGCATATCCCGCTGATTTACGAGCATCTCTAACGCGCTTTACAGTAAAGAAACGAACAATTACATGCGGTAATCCTGCAGTACCAACCATTAATGCCAAAGTTATAGCGAATACATCTAATATTGATTTAGAACCATTTGTATATTCTGAAAATCCTAATTCTGTACTCAAACCGTCTAACTTATCCAGAAGATATGTTCCTGAACCATCTGCAATGGTATCACCAAACCCTAACTGAGGTATTGGATTTCCTGTCATCTGAATTGAAATAAATATAGCTGGTACCATAAATGCAAAGATGAGTACACAATATTGTGCAACCTGCGTATATGTAATTCCTTTCATCCCACCTAATACCGCATAAAAGAGAACGATGATCATCCCAATGATCACTCCTGTATTGATATCTACTTCCAAGAATCTGGAAAATACAATTCCAACTCCTCTCATTTGACCTGCTACATAGGTAAAAGATACGAGAAGTGCACAGAATACTGCTACCGATCTTGCGGTTTTTGAGTAATATCGATCCCCGATAAAATCAGGAACTGTAAATTTTCCGAATTTCCTTAGATAAGGAGCCAGTAATAATGCTAACAATACATATCCTCCTGTCCACCCCATTAGGTATACAGCACCATCATAGCCAGAAAAGGCTATAATACCAGCCATAGAAATAAATGAAGCAGCACTCATCCAGTCGGCAGCGGTAGCCATCCCATTGGCTAAAGGAGATACGCCACCCCCAGCTACATAAAATTCTTTCGTAGAACTCGCTCTTGACCAAATCGCAATTCCTATATATAAAGCGAAGGTTAACCCTACCAGAATATAAGTCCACATTTGAACACTCATAATATATTTTTTTAGTTGTTTATAATCTTAGAGATTGTGTAAATTGAAGTAGGATCATGCCCTAACTAAATTCATGTAATTTTCTATCTTCTTATTCTTTGTCATAACCATATTTCTTATCCAATTTATTCATTAACCGAACGTAGACAAAGATTAGAATCACAAATACATAGATAGAACCTTGTTGTGCAAACCAAAATCCCAAAGGAAAGCCTCCCATATGAAATTGGTTTAACGCATCTTTAAAAAGTATCCCTGCACCGTACGACACGACAAACCATATTGCGAGTAAAATGAATAAGTATTTTACATTTTCTTTCCAGTAGGCACTGGCTTTTTGTTGTTTTTCTGACATAGTTATTAAGTTTTAGAGATAGATCATTGCTTGTAAGGTAACAAAACTTTGCGCATCATTATCACCATATTTTGTGTTTAGATATTCTAAGGTTAACTTAGAGTTATGACCACTAAAATACGCATTAGCTCCAACACCAAATGTTGTTGCATTATCATCAATAGCATCTATAGATCTCAAATTAAAAGATGTATACGGTTGAAGTTTAATTTTTTTATTAGCATTAGGAATTACATATCCTACATGTCCATATACCATAGATCCCGTCTCATAGGTTTGTCCTAAGGTATAATTCTGTCCGTAATTATTATTTTGATATGTTGCATAAGCCGTAATCGCCGAACCATTACTTCCTAAAGGAGCATCGTAGAATGCATCTACTGCAAATATTGCTACATCTTCTCCTTCTAGAGTTCCGTTTGTATTTGCGATTACACTTCCGTCTGGATGATAAAAGAATCCTGCACCAACATTAAATACCTTTTTACCTCCCAGATATGATCCAACTTTATAAGGTAAGAAATTGGATTCCTGGTCTAAAAAATTATAATCAAAATATCCTGCAAAATTCTTTCCGGCATCCTTAGACCCTAGTAATCGTCTGCCTGCATATACAGCTGGCCCATTAACAACAGGATCGGTGCCTTCCTGAAGGTTGTTTGTTATCGATTCATTAACAGATACACGATATTGTAATTTGCCAAATTTTCCTTTGGCATAAATCCCAATGTGACGTGCAAATTGATCTGATAACCCAATGTGTGCCCAGGACTGTCGATTATTATCCAGAGTCATAATATTAAGTGTGCTTTGATTATTAAGACGAGAAATCCCGTTCCAATAATGTAGTCCACCACCGATTGCATGATTTGCTCCAAGGCTATATTGCCCCCACACTCCATGAAAGAAAAGTTGAGAACTATCTCCTTTACCCACCGGGTTTAAATTATCAGCATTTAAACTATTTAATCCAAAATGAGTAAGAATCAAAAAATCCTTATTGATTTGAGAATACATTAGAATACGTGCTCTACGAATACTAAAATCTGTATTACTATCATCATCAGGAACGTCATCTGTATATCTTGCCCAAAACTGTGCCCAGGAAATAATCCTAAAGTATTTTGAACCAGATTCATTAAGCTTTACTTTAAGTCCTCCTGTATAGTCCGGAGATCCCTGAGAAAAGACGGAGTGCGAAATCAAAAAGCTACTTAAAAAAAGTAGTAATATGAGTTTTTTCATAATTTAAGAATTTGATTTGTAGAAAATGATTAATACTACTTGCGTAGTGTTGTGCACTTGCTAAAATTCTAAAAATTATGTCAGGCAATAAAAATTAGTATAGTTATTTGCTAATTGATATAGTTATTCTTTAAAGCGTTCCCATTTTATAAGCATAAATTTATCTCCCAACTCTGTCACAACAACCCCTGCTCCTTGAATATTTTCTGGAGATTGAAAATAATTTGCTAATTCTAAGGAGTTTAAAATTTTATATGTGGGATGATATTGAGAGTTATATGGTCGCTTGATATTGTATTTTTTTACCCAGTTGATAACACTAACATGGGATATCCCCAAAATACGTTCGATTTCACGGTATGTTAATCCTTCGAGATAAAGCTGTAATGCTTTGTTAACATAATAATCATCTATTTTTTTGCCCAGTTTATTAACTGTAAAATAATAACTGCAATCTTTACATCGATATCGCTGTCTTTGGTTGATTACCCCACTTTTTATATACTCAGGTGAACCGCAATTTGGACAGGCTTTAATCTTCATATATATTATTTTTGCATAAATATATCATTTTAGCAATAAAAATATAACAAGTATTTAATATTAATTATAGATAAAATTAACTTTTATAAGATGTTTATTGAAAATATATCTTTAATTTCCCTTTAACAATGCATAATTAAAAAAACAAATATGGCAGATGAGTTTATCGATATACTTCATAAAACAGGAGAGTTTACTGGAGAAGTAAAACTAAAGTCTGAAGCACATCGATTAGGGTTATATCATGCTAGTGTTCATATTTGGTTCTTTACAGATCAAGGGAAAATCGTACTACAAAAACGAGCCTGTAATAAAGATACGTATCCTGATTTGTGGGATGTTTCTGTGGCTGGGCATATCGGTGCTGGAGAAACACCAGAGGATTCTGCTATTCGAGAAGTTAAAGAAGAAATTGGTTTATCTATTTCTAAAAATGATCTAATGTTTATCGGAATATATTTAGCAGAAAAAACACCCAGACCTGATCTTTATGACAACGAATTTCATCATATTTACCTTTCTCGCCTTGATGTTTCTACTAAAACGCTAACACTTCAGGAAGAAGAAGTTTCTGATCTTACTCTTATCGATCTTGATGAATTAAAAAACATCCTTAAAGACCCAATCAGAGCCTCTGCATATGTTCCTCACGATGCTGTATATTATGATTTTATTCTTAAGAAAATCACAAATCAATTCTAGTAATATGCCTATTACAACTAACTATTGTAACTTGATACTTTACTACCTATATTATAATAATTTTGTATTGAAATTAAAAAATCAATAGATAAAAACTATGAGTAATTCAAACACAAAAACAATAGAAGCTTTAAATATATTATTAGCTGATTATCATATGCATTATCAAAAACTCAGAAATTTTCATTGGAATATCACTGGGTCCCATTTTTTTGAACTTCACGTGAAGTTTGAAGAGTTTTATGAAGATGCTAAACTGAAAATCGATGAAATTGCTGAAAGAATTCTAACACTTAGGGGTAAACCTGTGAGCAATTTTAGCTCTTACCTAAATCTCTCTAATATTAAAGAAGCAGATACAACGCTTGTGGATCACGAAATGGTCGCTACCATTCTTGAAGATCATAGCGCACTTTTGAATCAATTAAAAATAGTAACTACTGCTGCCGAAGATGCCAAAGATGACGGAACCCTGGATATTACAGGTACGTATATCGGAGAAATTGAGAAAACAAGTTGGATGCTTAATGCCTGGAATCATAGAAGCTAAAATTGTAAAACTCTCCTATCTTATCCTTTTGATGACTGCAACCGTTAGTTGTCAAAAGGATAAGAATACAAATTTGATAAAGGTTAACACTTTACCAAATATTCTTCATGAAATATCTGGTATCACTATGTTATCGGATCATAATTTGTATGCCATAAATGATTCTGGTAATAGCAATGTATTGTTTTGTTTAAATCAAAAAGGAAAAATAGTACGTGAAATCAAAATCCCCGAAGTTAAAAACATCGATTGGGAAGATCTTGCATATGATCTAGAAAACAATATTTATATTGGTGATTTTGGCAATAACGGTAATGACCGAAAAAATTTAGTCATCTATAAAGTTTCAGGAATTCTATCAAACACTATTGTTACCTCTAGAATTGAATTTATTTTTGAAGATCAAAAGAAATTTCCACCTAAGAAAAAAAGATTAAATTTTGATGTTGAAGCTTTTGTACACTTAAACGGTAATCTCTACTTATTTACTAAAAACAGGGGAAAAAAATCAAAAAGAGTTACTAAACTATATCGGGTTTCTGCTACGCCAGGAAAACATATGGCCAAACTAATTGGAACCTATGAAACCTGCAAAAATTATTCTAATTGTCTTATCACCGGGGCCGCAATCAATCGATCTGAAGATAAAATAGCCCTTCTCACACATAATAAAGTATTCTTACTCAGTAATTTTAAGGGTGATAATCTGTTTGACGGAAGTATTCAAAAAATAGCATTAAAGCATAATTCTCAAAAAGAAGGAATTTGTTTTAAAAACGATTCTATTCTCTTTATAACTAACGAAAAAACAAATCATCATAAAGCTACTTTATTTAAGTATATACTTAAATAAAGGCAACATTTTGGCGTCGAGTAGATACAGGGGATTTAAGCGATAAAACTTTTCGTTTATACCCTTCTTTACACATTCCTACTTTTCGAGAATCCTAGAATCAAATATTCACGGTGGCACACCTTGCTTCTATTCTATGTAAATCAAGTTCGTCAAAACCGAACTTCAAAATCTCGGTTAATCCTTCTATAGATTCTCTTTCAATTACCTTAGGTTACCTCAATATTGATTGAGATTCCTAATACATCATATTGATGAGCTTAACCCTTTTTGATTCTGGCGAAGGATATGAAAATTGAGTAAAAAAGGCATTTTTATAGCGAATTAAAAAAAATTTAAATTTCACATATTACAGAGGAAGAAAAACGTATAGAGGTCAGTATTTAAATACTGACCTCTATTAAATTTATTATGTTCTGGTATTTCAGAAGTTAAAATAAGATTCTCTCAGATAATCAGAATCTTACAATCAAAACTTATTGTATTACAACAGTTTTTGATAATTTTTTTGATCCCAAAATTAACTGCACTTGATAAAACCCTGAAGGAAGCCCTGATAAATCAACTTTTGTTTTACTTGAAGTCATTTTTTCTTTTTTTACTATTACACCATTGGAGTTAATAAGAGTTATTTGAGCCCCTATTAGTTTAGATGAAATAACAAATTGTTCTGGAGTTGGATTTGGATAAATAAGCATATCGTCAATGGATTCAGTGATTAATCCAGATTTTGATCCTTTGATATTCACAGCATAATCCTCAACCTCTCCATAACTTCTTGTTCCACAAGGAGTTCTACTGCTACTATTATAAGAAACTCTAATACGCATACCTGTAGTTCCTATAGATGCACCTGATGGTACTGGAATTGAAATCGAAGCTTCTGAGGCGCTACTTTTTGATAATAAATATTGTTCACCTGCATCTTCAAAATCACCATCAATATTCCAATCAATCCATGCCGTTACTTCATTCTCATTACCATATGGTTGACCAATAACTACCGATAATGCATAACTATTATTCTTAGCAACATCTGTAGATATATTTGTATAATCATGATAAGAATCTCTGGCTGAACTATTATCTATTGTTCCAAATTTAACCTTTGCAATATGTTCAGGCCCATTTGTAGCTTCTGCTGCACAATAATTCGGTGGTGTTCCTCCATCATTATTAGGATCAGTCGTAACTGTTAATACATTACTTGCTCCTGATACATTACCTGCTGCATCTTTAGCTTTGATGGTAAAATCATAACTTGTATTTGGCGTTAATCCTGATATTGTTGCTGTGGTACCATTTACCGTAGTAGAAAGGTTACTCCCATTGTAAACATCATACGCTGTTACACCTACATTGTCTGTTGAGGCTGTCCAACTTAAACTTACACTAGTTTTAGTTTTTCCAGTAGAGACCAGATTGGATGGTGCTGTTGGTGCTTCAGAATCAGAACCAGAACCATTCTGAGCCAATAAGACTGCTTGATGCGCATCAACCAAACCATATCCCATCTGATTATTCCAAGTTCCATTTGGTCGTCCTCCTGTAGTAGCATATGTATATGTTCCTACTTTCTGAGCGGATTGCTCGATAATTGTATTTACCTCACTATATGTTAAGTTTGGATTAACGCTTAATATTAGTGCAGCTACTCCAGCTACTACTGGACATGCTGATGAAGTTCCATTAAAAGTTTGCGTATAATCTGTTGTAGAATACCCATTTCCCCCCTGCCTGTCTGTAGTAGGCATTTTAACACCTGGGGCCATAATATCTAATTGACTACCATAACAACTACCCCACTGAGTCTCTCCGTCACAAGAGTTTGGATTTTTACGCTCTGCGCAAGGACTCATTGCTCCTACTATTAATAAATCTGGATTACTATTTCCCGGGTATCGAATATTTGTATCATTCTCATTACCCGCAGCAAAAACAATGACACAACCTTTTCCTCCTCTACCATTAGTTAATGTATTTGTTATAGCATTATCTATAATACTCGATGGCGCATATCCTCCCCAAGAATTACTAATCACATCTGCTCCATTTTGCCATGCCCAATTAAAACCACTTGCTAATTGAGATGGAGTATCTGAAGATACAAGATTGATACTGATCGATATTAATTTTGAAGTAGGTGCAACACCCGAAATTCCTAAATTATTGTCTTTCACAGCTCCTATAATACCAGCACAAGCAGTTCCATGATTTCCTCTTACTGTAGCTGGGGTTGTTCCGTTATTAGCGTCAAACCCTGTTCCATAAACATTAGCCTGTAAATCTGGATGATTCATTTCTAACCCATGATCATACACAGCTGTTTTGATACTTGGATCTCCGGTAGTTATGCTCCAAGCTTCCTCCATTTTGATATCAATTCCTGCCGTTCCTCCATTCTGCCCTGTATTATTTAAAGACCATTGGTTATTGAAGTAAGTATCATTCGAAGTTTCTATATTGTGATACATAAAAGCTGGTTCTGTACTCTCAAACAAACCTGTTTCATAAAAAATGTTAGCAAACTGTATTGAATTTAATTTATTTTTGGATGTTACAGAAAGCGTAAACCAAAGCGGCATGTACTTATCATGACCTAATACTTCTAGATCCATCTCTTTTGCTTTTTTATAGAGAATATCAATGTCGTTTTTATCTTTAAGTTTTACGTAGAAATTATTTGACAACCCTAATTCTCCTCCACTCTTTGTTATATATGTTGGAGAAGCCATTAAAGTATTAGGTAATTTCTTATAAGATTCGATCTCTTTATAATAATCAGCTATAGTTATATTTTTGCTTGTAGACACTTCCACATAATAGCTTTTTACAGCTTTCTTAGAAATTGCTTTAGCATCTAATGAAACTACAGTAGCTCTCGAATTATCTTCAACTATTTCTTTTATTTTTATTGAATTACTACGTAAAGATTTAAAAGAGTTAATAGAATTTTCTCCCTCAAATGAAATAGAAATAGTTCTAGTATCTATATCTAAAAAGAATTTTTCTCCTTTGTAGTAATAGAAAGTATCTGATTGTTTTTGTCCAAAGACACTTACTGTAAAAAACAGTAGCATCAATGGTGCTATTTTATATATTATATTTTGCATGATGTTTATTTGTTAAATTGTTATTGAAGTAGTTTAAACTTTTTTAATTCTATACCAAAACGGTGTTTTTGACACTTCATAGCACTGCTATAAAGTGAGAAAAAGAAAGGGGTTAAGTAAAAAAAGATATTTTTTACAGCGAATTAAAAAAAGTCAAATCACTTCATTCAAAAATAGATGCCTATTTTTAAATAAATATGTTTTATTTTTTTGGTAAGACGAGAATTAAACGTAATGATACGCTTATCTAAATTATCTATAAAGTTAATTCCACTATTTTCAAAAGTAGTTTTATACTCTATTCAGCCAAATGGATATCGTGTTTATCCATTTCTTATTCACAACTATAAAAGAAGAGAGAAAAGACTGTTAGTGTGCTTAAAATTTTCAGTTGAGTTTTCATTATTGTTTGATTTTTTGTGTTAAACGTATTTGTTTAAATTAAAATGTTGAGCTCTTATTAAAATTTGTTATTCAAAAGTAGAGATTAATTCAAATAAACAAATACGGCAAACACGTAACAAACAGACAGTTATGACTCGATCATCATCATCAAATCAGATAAATCGCCTCTTGGTTTTCAATAACGCAACAGTGTTGCATTACTGAAAATCAAAGGATTACACTAAAAAGAAGGATGTCGAAATTGGATAAAATTTCAGAAGAAAAAACCTATACAGATTTAATCAAATTAAATCCTATTTAACATTAAATTAACTTTTAATTTAATGTTAAATAACTTTTAATTAACAGATTAACAAATCTAATTCGGAATAAATCAGTACTATTTTTACGATATTCTAATTCACAAATCGATATTATATTCAGGTTTATGATCATTTATTTATACATTGAAACAAAAAAAACCGTTGTTCAACACTTTTTATACTAATGCTATTTGTGGTAGATCCTTATTTGTTTTCACGAGAACTTTTACCTCCTTATAGAGAAGGTAATCGGAGTCATTTACAAATAGAAATAAGTAATAGTATTTATAGTAACTTTTACTTCACGAGAATGATTTTTACCCTTTAACATAAGTTTAGAATCTTGAGTTTGTGTTTCTGTGCCTACATTAGCATTTTATAAATAAAAACGTATTCTAATTAGGGCGTCCATTCCTGTATTAATATTCATTAGGATGAGTATATAAACTGTTTTTTTTCATTTGTGTAATTTTAAGTTGGTTTTAAAATATTGTTATGTTACATTTTGACATAAAAAAAACCCATAGCAGAATTCTTTCGAATCCTGATTATGAGGTAATTTTCAATAAATATAGAATACAATAAGGCTAAAGAACTTTAGCTTATGGTTATTGTTATGTTAATTTTTTATGATTTTATTTAGACTATCTGAATATACTACTAAATACTAAAAACAGAGGAAAAAAATCAAAAGGAGTAACTAAACTATATCGAGTTTCTGCTACACCAGGAAAGCATATGGCCAAACTAATTGGAGAATACGAAACTTGCAAAAATTATTCTAATTGCCTTATCACTGGGGCTACAATCAATAAATCCGAAGATAAAATTGCCCTTCTCACACATAACAAGGTGTTTTTACTCAGTAATTTTAAAGATGACAACCTATTTGATGGGGTTATTCAAAAAATAGCATTAAAGCATAATTCTCAAAAAGAAGGAATTTGTTTTAAAAATGATTCTATTTTTTTTATAACTGATGAAAAAAAGAGACATAAAAAAGCTAGTTTATATGAATATCAGTTTAAAAAATAGATTCTTTCATACTGTGTTATTAAATAGCAAAAACAATTCTTTCTCATAAACCTTTATCTGTCTATAATACCCTCATATATTACACATTGATTTAAAACAGTGTTTTATATCTATAAAGATATCATAGACAGATTAGATTTATTCATTCTTTAATTAATTCTTCACTATATTCTTATAAATTATATCACCATTGGTCAAAGTAATCTTTAACACATATAGTCCTGTCGGCAGATGATTCATGTTAAGTTGATCTTTGTAAGAAGAGTTACCTCTCAATTTCGATTTCTCTGCGAATCTACCCATATAATCATTCAGTACCCATGAAGTTATTTGTTTTGTACTATTAATAGTTACCATCCCCTTAGTTGGATTAGGGTGCACTTTAACCATCTCTAATACTTCTAAAACATCATTTTCTATACTAACATTCTCATAAGTAATAACTTCTTGTTGGCTAGTCGATTCTTCTTCAACAACTCTTTTTCCGGAGCATCCTTGGATATATGCTCTAAAAGATGATCCTGATTTAGCACTAAATCCTGTTTTTAGGTGAATCGAAGTTCCTGCATCATATGCTGCAATTCCTCCACTAAAAATAACATTGGTAGCTGTTATTGTGTTTTTTGCTTCCTGAATATCTGTTTGACCAGAAAGCACATTTTGGGTAATCGTAAGGTTATCCTGGCAACTTTGAGCCAATAATACAGCTTGATGCGCATCTACCAAACCATAACCCATTTGATTATTCCAAGTTCCATTTGGACGCCCTCCTGTAGTAGCATATGTATATGTTCCTACTTTCTGAGCAGATTGCTCGATAATCGTATTCACGTCACTAAATGTTAAGTTTGGATTAACACTTAATATTAGTGCTGCTACTCCAGCTACTACTGGACATGCTGATGAAGTTCCGTTAAAAGTTTGCGTATAATCTGATGTAGAATACCCATTTGCCCCCTGTCTATCTGTAGTTGGCATTTTAACACCTGGGGCCATAATATCTAATTGACTACCATAACAACTACCCCACTGAGTCTCTCCGTCACAAGAACTTGGGTTTTTACGCTCTGCACAAGGACTCATTGCTCCTACTATTAATAAATCTGGATTACTATTTCCTGGATATCGAATATTTGTATTATTCTCATTACCCGCAGCAAAAACAATGACACAACCTTTTCCTCCTCTACCATTAGTTAATGTATTTGTTATAGCATTATCTATAATGCTAGATGGCACATATCCTCCCCAAGAATTACTAATCACATCTGCTCCATTTTGCCATGCCCAATTAAAACCACTTGCTAATTGAGATGGTGTGTCTGATGTCCTAAGATTGATACTGATCGACATTAATTTTGAAGTGGGAGCAACACCCGAAATTCCTAAATTATTATCTTTCACAGCTCCTATAATACCAGCACAAGCTGTTCCATGATTCCCTCTTACTATAGCTGGTGTTGTTCCATTATTAGCATCAAACCCTGTTCCGTAAACATTAGCTTGTAAATCTGGATGATTCATTTCTAACCCATGATCATATACAGCCGTTTTAATACTTGGATCTCCCGTAGTAATTCCCCATGCTTGCTGCATATTGATATCAATTCCTGCCGTTCCTCCATTCTGCCCTGTATTATTCAAAGACCATTGGTTATTGAAATAAGTATCATTTGAAGTTTCTATATTATGATACATGAAAGCAGGCTCTGTACTCTCAAACCAACCTGTTTCATAAAAAATATTAGCAAGCTGTATTGAATTTAATTTATTTTTGGATTTTACAGAAAGCGTAAACCAAAGCGGCATATATTTATCATGACCTAATACTTCTACATTCATCTCTTTTGCTTTTTTATAAAGAATATCTATGTCATTTTTATCTTTAAGTTTTACATAAAAATTATTTGACAAACCTAAGTCTCCTCCACTTTTAGTGATATATGTTGGTGAAGCCATTAAGATATTAGGTGTACTTTTATAGGACTCAATCTGTTTATAATAATCAGTTATAGGCTTCTTTTTGGTCGTAGACACTTCCATATAATAGCTTTTTATAACTTTTCTACTAGCCGCTTTGTCGTCTATTGCAATTACCGTAGCTCTTGCATTATCTTCAATTATCTCTGTTGTTTTAACCAAATTACTATTTAGAGACCTAAAAGAGTAAATAGAGTTTTCTCCTTCAAATGAGATAGAAATAGTTTTAGTATTTATCGTTAAAAACACTTTTTCTCCTTTATAATAGTAGAAATTGTCTAATTGTCTTTGCCCAAAGGCACTAACAGTAAGAAACAACAAAATCAATGGTATTATTTTATATATTATATTTCTCATGATGTTTATTTGTTATTTAAAAACAGTTGTATATTATTAGAGTATATTTTACTTCTTGGTAGATTTAGATTCTAACAAACTAATACGTTTGTTTTGTTCAATCACATACAAAGTCAATTCCTCTATCTTTTGAAGTAGTTTAATATTCATTTCTGCTAAATGAATACCGTTCTTTTCCATCTCTTCAGCCGATGCTATTTCTGGTAAATGTTTGTTTTTCTTTACAAAAGCTTCTACCTCTACTAAAGAAGGCAACTGATACTCATTTGCAAATACAAAATCAGCCCCTCCTGCTGTAGCCGTTACTTTTATTTCGCGAGAGTGAATATTTCCTTTTACTGTAAGTTTAGAGTCTGGAGTTGTAGTTCCTATGCCTACATTACCATTTGTTAAAATGGTCATCTTTGAAGCATAATTTGTAATAAGATGCAAATTATGGTTGCTTTCTGTACCAACAAAACCTCCTCCTCCATACCAGGATTCGTTATGAGAGAATATTCCGGTTCTGTATTTTTTATTTACACTAGTTGCCAGAATTTTAGAATGTTGCGAACCGGCAACATCTAGTACTCTGTGCCATCCTTGTGCATTAGAAGGGCTTTGCGTTCCTATCCCTACATTACCATTTGTTAAAATAGTCATCTTTGAGGCATAATTTGTAATAAAATGTAAATTATGGTTACTTTCTGTACCCACAAAACCTCCTCCTCCGTACCAGGATTCGTTATGAGAGAATATTCCGGTTTTATATTTTTTATTTACGCTGGTTGCCAGAATTTTAGAATGTTGTGAACCGGCAACATCTAGTACTCTGTGCCATCCTTGTGCATTAGAAGGGCTTTGCGTTCCTATCCCTACATTTCCACCATCTGAATAAATAGTATTTTGATTATCATAATTATGCTGAGCCTTAACCCCACTATAAAGCACTAGCAATACGAGAGTAAAAATTGTTTTTTTCATTTTGTGTAATTTTAAGTTGGTTTAGTTTGTGATTTTCATTTATCTCAAACTGTTTTATTTTTTAGTTTTGATTAACTTTTCTATTTCTGATAATCTGTTTGATAAGAATTTTAATTGTTCAATTTCACTAGCTTGCTGCTTAATTTCTTTTTCTTGTTGAATCGTATACAGTGTTAATTCCTCAATTTTTTGTAGTAATTTAGCATTCATTGCTCCCAGAAGAATTCCATTTTTCTCTACTTCTTTAGCACTTGGAATATCCTTTAAATGACCTTTTTCTTTGATATGGTTTTCTACTTCACTAAGTGTTGGAAGGGTATAATCTGTTTCAAAAACGAAATCTGACCAGCTAGTTGCTTCTACTTTGATTTCTCTTGCTCCTACCGAACCATCTACTGCAAGCTTATGAGATCCTGTTGTTATTGTTCCTATACCTACTTTACCTATATGATCTATAGTCATAGCTGTTTTAGAACCAGAAACATATGCGTTGGTTGTTGAAAAATACATTTTTGTCCCATAACTACCATCACTTCTTACATAGATACCTGCCTGAGCATTTTCTCCATTAGATGCATCATCAGATGCACCAAATGTTATAGCGCTTCCAAAATGGTTATTTGAATTTTCAGGATCTAAATGAATAGAACCAACCGATAGCCCGGGAATTGATTCACTCCAATTATTTGAGCCCCCTGCGATCTGAAGTCGAGATTTAGGAACATTTGTCCCTATACCTACTTTACCTATATGATCTATAGTCATAGCTGTTTTAGAACCAGAAACATATGCGTTGGTTGTTGAAAAATACATTTTTGTCCCATAACTACCATCACTTCTTACATAGATACCTGCCTGAGCATTTTCTCCATTAGATGCATCATCAGATGCACCAAATGTTATAGCGCTTCCAAAATGGTTATTTGAATTTTCAGGATCTAAATGAATAGAACCAACCGATAGCCCGGGAATTGATTCACTCCAATTATTTGAGCCTCCTGCGATTTGAAGTTGAGATTTAGGAACATTTGTCCCTATACCTACTTTATCATTAAGAAAATAAAAATTACTTGCATTGCTATTATCTTCTAATTTTATTTTTTTTTGGGCATAAATTCCCGAACTAATACCCATTAGAATGAGTATGAAAACTGCTTTTTTCATTTTGTGTAATTTTAAGTTGGTTTATTTTTTAGCTTCTATTAGTTTTTCTATTTCTGATAATCTATTAGATAAAGATTTTAATTCTTCAATTTCATTAGCTTGCTGCTTAATTTCTTTTTCTTGTTGAATCGTATAAAGTGTTAGTTCCTCTATTTTTTGTAGTAATTTAGCATCCATTGCTCCTAGAAGAATTCCATTTTTTTCTACTTCTTTAGCACTTGGAATATCTTTTAAATGTCCTTTTTCTTTGATGTGATTTTCTACTTCGATAAGTGTAGGAAGAGTATAATCTGTTTCAAAAACAAAATCTGACCAACCATTTGCTTCTACCATTATTTCGCGTGCACCTATAGATCCTTCTACTGCTAGTTTATGTGCCCCCGTATTATTGGTTCCAATACCGACTTTTCCATTCGGAATTAAAAACTTATTCGCTCCATTTTCAAGACCTAGAATGAAATTAGTAAGGTTGGTGTTAAAACCCATATAAGCTTTACGAACTCCTGCTTTATTTTTCCATTGCGTATAGAGCCATTTGTCATCTAAGGTCTGAAATGTTGCTATAGCATCTGAAGTACTACTCGCGTAGAATGCTCCTCCATTAAGATGTAAATTTCCATTATTAACAGAAAATTTATTCGCTCCATTTTCAAGACCTAAAATAAAATTAGTAAGACTCGGATCAAATCCCATATATGCCTTACGAACTCCTGACTTATTTTTCCACTGGGTATAAAGCCATTTGTCATCTAAAGTTTGAAATGTTGCTATCGCATCTGAAGTGCTTTTAACTGTTAATGTACCTTCAATTGTTTCGTTTTGAGCTTTTGAATTAAAACTTAATATGATCAATCCGATTAGTAAAACTGTTTTTTTCATTTTATGTAATTTTAAGTTGGTTTTAAGATTATTGTTACGTTACATTTTGGCATAAAAAAACCCCATAACAGAATTCTTTCGAATCCTGATTATGAGGTAATTTTCAATAAATATAGAATATAATAAGACTAAAGAACCTTAGCTTACGGTTATTGTTATGTTAATTTTTTATGATCATATTTAGGTTATCTGAATGCATTACTAAATTTAGAATATCACATAGCTGTAGCACTATTTGATGTTCATGAAAGGAAATTATTAACTAGGTTATTTCAAGCTTAAAAAAACTTCTAAAGACTGTAAAAACCCTATAAGCTCATCCCAAAACCAAATGTAAATCGTAGTCCATCATCACTAGAGAATACTCCTAACTGTCCCCCGATAGCATCCATGGCATTAAGCCAAATGCCTCCACCTACAGAATCATGCCACTGATCAGAATCTTCACCATCTAACCACACTCTCCCAATATCATAGCCCCCAAAGACTCCTAATTGTAGCGGTAATAAACCTGTTTTAAATTTATTAAAACTATATCTTAAATCTCCAGTAAATGCTAATGCACTTTCACCGGTAAAACGTTCTTCTCTATATCCCCTCAACCCTTTTGTACCTCCCAGATTAGCACCTTGGTAAAACTCAAAACCATCACCAAGATTGATTTCTGCAATCACATCTGTCTTAAGTACTAATCTTCGATCTCGAGTAATCGAATTATAAAAACCTAATCTTGGATAAATATATCCATATGTTCTATTCGAATCTTCTACATTTGTTCTAACACCTGTTTGCAGTTTAAACAACATTCCTCTGGTAGGATTAATATCATTATCATAGCTTTCGAACTTATACATTACATCTAGGTTCGTAAAATATTTTCTTTCAAAAAAAACAGGGTCTGCAGTTACAAAATCCAAGCCAGAAGTAACAAACCTATCTTGTGTATCTTGAACCTCTATCCCTTCAAATGCTGCTTTAATCGAAAATTCGTTACCATAATTATCTCTTTTAGAAACTCCTAATCCAAATGACCAAATTCCCATCTTAACTCTATTATAATCCATATCTAGTTCCTCATCTGGATTAATAGTATTGTTTCCGAATCCAAAAAAGTTTTGTGCAAAATTCTCACTTGTATATACTGCATCAATAAGAAAATTCCAGTTACCTAATGCTTTTACAAATTCTCCTGAGTATGATAAATCATAACCTTCTGTCTGAAAATAATATGCAGCTCTTACTCTATGTTTACTGTGGTATGGGTTATTTTTAAATCCATTTATTGTATATACATCTGTTACATTAATGTTGAGTCCATCATCCGGATTAAAACCAATAAAAGGAGTTACAGTATTGGTTTTACCTACATATTTATTATAATCATAAAGATTATAGTCATAAATGTTACTTAATATAAATTTTGCGCCACCTTTTTTCTCTATAGTATTAGGTTTTGATTTATGATCATAGATTTTTACTTTTCTTCCATTCTCTATTGCATATGTATCATTATTTTGACCACCTACAATTCGAATTTTTATCAAGTTTTTTCCTTTTCCCTTTACAACAAATCGATCGTCATCATCCAACCCATAAATCCAAATTTCTTTAGTTTCTTTAGCAGTAAAACTTCTACTACTATATGGTTTTTGTTTTTCATCTCCTTTTATTCTCGAAATCTTTATCGTTGTTTTTCCTTCTTCTCTAAGTATTTCAAAAAGATCATCTTTATCTGTTCCTTTAATAATGACATGTTTTGAAAGATATGTATAGTAACGATTAGCGATATCTTCAATATTATCTCTTCTAAGTTTAAGATTTCTTTTTATTTTTTCTACTACCTCATCTTGAAGGTTATCCGGGAGATTAGTAAATGCTTTTTCAATATCGGTGTCAGAAAGGTTTTCTTTAATATATTTTGCTTGTTCTATCCATATTTCTTTTCCCGAATTCTGAGTTAATGTTCTATCTAATGGCAATCCTGATTGATTAATCCATCTCACTTTTTTAAGTTTTCCATCATATACCTGAAACTTACGAACTAATGGAACCACGAATTTTACAACATCCATAAGTATTCCATCATAATTAGAAAAAACCTGATCTCTATCTCTAGGGATAGGCCTGTACTCTTTACCGTTTTTGGTATCAAATCGAGCCCATCTCCATTGATCAGAATGGCGATCCCAATCTCCTAAGATCATATCAAAGAGCCTGGTTCTTATATAGTGCTCTTCGTCCATTTGATATTTTTCGTCTTTCCTTAGTCTACTTAACAAATCATCTGTACTTTCGATATCGTCAGGGTTTCCAAAAGTAACCTCGTCTTTATATTCTTTTCCTGGTCGTTCTTCTAAAAAATATATTTCATCACCAAAACTTTCATTGTATTTACCCAATGCAGGATGTTTTGGAATATAATACAACTTAGGATTTGCATGATATACTCCTATAGCATCAGCCAATGTACCAACAGTTAAAAACGCATAAGGGTAGCTAGATGTATAGAAATCTGAAAGGAGATCTTCTGTAAACGTATCATCAAACCCACCTTCGAGATATGTATATTTAAATACTCCTTTCTGTAAAAATTGTGTAACACTTTTACGCATTGCTCTAAGGCTATAGCGCTTTCCATCTTTATCGATAAGACGTAGCGATCTTGTCACCTGTCCTCCTCCTTGTCTATCAATAGTAAAACCTCCCATTAAGGTATCTAAAGTAGCCACAGGAACTTTTATATCGGTTCCGTACACATACCGATAGTGATCACCCCACATCGATTGATACAATTTTGATTTTTTTACTTCATCTTTAGTATAAATTGAAGCCGAAACTTCTGGTTCAAAAGAATTCTTAACATTACTAAAATCATATTCTTTTTCTTTTTGATGAACTATAGTTTGATATACCAATTTTGGGTTTCCGTTATCATTTCCGAAAAAGCGAACATTAGAAGAACCATCTTTATATACATCTAATATTGCAAAGCCCTGTCCCGGGTATGCAAACAATCCGTCTTTCCCTAAAGAAACCGATGAAACCTTGGATCCAGAACCTGATACAATTTGTTTTAACCCATCACTATCGATATACTGCAAGGAGTGTTCATGGCCCGAAACAAAAACTGCCTTATCCAAATCCCTTGTCATTGTAGATAGTCTTCTCATTAATTTATTATAACGAACATTAGATAAATCTTGCGTAGAAATTCCTCCCTGAGATCGTATCTGAGCGGCTAATGAACCCAAAACCGGAAGAGGTATTTTCTTTTTTGAAGGAAAAATATGTTTATCAAAGCTATATTTCCCTCCATGTATACCATTCGTAAACATGGGGTGATGCATTGCTATAAGGATAGTTTTCTTACTATGTTTTTTTAATTCACCCTCTACCTCAAGAAAGAATTTTTCACGAGTCTTAATTTCACAATTGTCATTTATCGTTGGATTCTTATCCCAATTCGCCAAATACCACTGCGTATCTAAAATCAACAAATGCACTTTATCACTAATTTCTACGCTTTCGACAGGACACCCTTTTGCAGGCAAAAAAGCTTTTTTATTGTCCATTTTTTTGGTTATATACCGCTCTTGCCGACGTAAACCTTCTACCCCATTAGCATACCAATCATGATTTCCCGGAATAAAAATAACATCTCCATCAAAACCCTTAGTTGCTTCAATTTGAGCATCTATCCTATGTTCTCCCAGAGCTCTTTCGGGAGATTCTTTTTTGGGCATTCCTTTTTGATAAATATTATCCCCTAAAAAAATAAGATAATCGTCTTTTGTTTTTGCAGTATCCAATACTTTTTTAAGAATCGAAAGTCCTTCTGTACTCTCTTTCATTTTGGCATTTCCAGCATCTCCCACCAGATAAAACGTCTTTTCTATAGTAGCACTAGGTAATGTTTGAGTAAAATTTTCGACTTTATATTGAGGAGCGTATGTTGCACATGAACTGAGTAATAAAGCAACACAAATAATTAGAATCTTATTATATTTATTCATTGTTTGAAGTACAATCTCTTTTTTTTAATTATTTTGGTTATCGAAAAATTAAAAGTATGTCTTCTCTACTAGAAAAAACAGATCATTTCGTTTTGGAACTTTTTGAAAAAGAGCTCCCTAACTCTTGTATCTACCATAATTACGATCATACCAAAAGAGTATTTAAAAGTACAAAAGAAATTATTGATAACACTAATTTATCTGATGAAGATAAAGAAGTTTTATTGCTTACTGCATTGTTACATGACACCGGGTACTCTAAAAGTTCTAAAGATCATGAAGAACATAGCGTAGAGATAGCCAAAGATTTTTTAAGTCAACAAAATGTTTCTCAAGAGATTATAAATCAAGTTTCGGAACAGATTATGGCGACCAAAATGGAGCATGTCCCTACTAATCTTATGGAAGAAATTATACGGGATGCCGATGCTTCTCATTTTGCAAAAGACTATTATGGAGAAACAAGCGAACTGTTAAGGTGTGAATTTAAACTTAATGCCATTAAAGATTTAACTCCTTCTGATTGGCTAAAGGCTAATATTGATCTATTTAAAAACAAACATCAGTATTATACAGAGTATGCTATCTCTCATTGGAAACCAAAAAAAGAAGAAAATCTTACCAAAATGTTGGAAGAACAAGCGAAACTAAAAAAGGAAAAGAAACAAGAAAAGGAAAAATTAAAAAAAATACTAAGAGAAGAAAACCCCGAAAAAGGAATACAAACTTTATTTAGAGTTACCTTAAGGAATCATATGAAACTAAGTGATATTGCTGATACAAAAGCCAATATATTACTTTCTGTAAATGCTATTATTATATCTCTCGCGTTATCAAATCTTATACCTAAGCTAGATAACCCCTCTAATCAATATCTGATATATCCAACTTTGATATTTATCCTATTTTGTATCGCTTCTATAGTATTATCTGTATTAGCAACACGTCCTAATATAACAAGTGGGGAGTTTACTCGTAAAGAAATAGAAGAAAAGAAAGTTAACTTATTATTTTTCGGAAATTTTCATAAAATGCCATTAGATGAATATAAATCGGCAATGACAGATCTAATGAATGATAAAGAATACATCTATGATACGATGATAAAAGATCTTTACTTTTTAGGTAAAGTTTTGCATAAAAAATACAAAATCTTAAGGGTTACATATACCGTTTTTATGATAGGGATTATAACCTCTGTTATTTCATTTATTTTTGCCTTTAACTCACTACAATAGATAATTTGGTAGGTGGCATACTATACCTTTATAACATATGCTAATGCTATAAAAAGATAATCATCAGGAATAACGCTTCCTGATTTAATTAATTTCTTTCATCAAATCTTCATATGTATAGTATTCTTTATCTTGTTCACTCTTATGATAAAGAATATTAACTCGTAGTGCTTTTAACCCAGTAACCCCCTGAAGATTATCTAATTCTACAATCTCAATTTCTTCTTCGAGGTAATTCTTAGATTGCAGGAAATTAAGATATTTGATATATTCTCTTTCATCAGAGCGTTGAGAATAGATAATCACCAATTTACCTTTTTCTGTAACTCGCTGATCTGTACCTTTGATTTTAGATTTATCTACACGTTTTTTTACAACTTCGTACCTTGCATTATAGGTTCCATCAACATCAAATCTTTTTTCATCCATTCTAAACCTAACTGATAAAGAAGAATTAAATACCAAAACCATAGAAGCTACATCCAGTGCAATAGGCAAATCTTTTTTCATTTGATAATATGCATTTTCCATTTCGCACATAATCTGCAACTGCCATAATCTGAGGTTGTACAAATACACTTTATTAAAGCTTTCTTGTTTTGTTATCGATTCTCCGATATACATATTATGCTCTACCCCATCAGATTTGAAACGTTCAAAATAATGTGGATACATTCCTTGTGCTTCATCTTGCTTTTGATCTAATAAAGATGCCATCTTTTTATTGATAAGCATAACAGATTCATCATAAGCTTTACGATGTTTATATACTGTTTTTATAACTTTATCCAGCATATTATCATATTGATCAATAAGTGTATCGAGCTCAACGTTTTTTTGTTTAAGGTGCTTAAACAGTGGTGTAATTTCTTTTTTAATAAAGTTTAAAATTTTCTGTTCACTATCTACTTGCAATTGTTCTGTTATAGAATTAATATATCGATTTGTTCTATATTTTAATTGTTCATAAATAGGTAACGGATCTGATTCTATCACTTTATTAATTACTTTAGCAATTCCTTTAAGCTGTAACACCAAATCTTTTTGTATGGCTTGGTTACGGGCCTCAGAAGAACCTTTTATATCAATTTGCCCATATAATGGGTATACATTTTCAAAAACAACTTCTCTAAATGATACAGGGTTTTCATCCACCATAGCACGCATAAATCGTTTTGCTTCTTGTTTAAACTTCCAATGTACGCTAGGGTGAATCGAGGTGCATTCTTGCTGGATAATCAACTCTAACTCATTCTCTGTTTTGGATTTAGAACGTAGAACAGAATCCACCAAATATGGCATAACATCCTGTAATTTATTAGCATTAATACTATTCAATTCATGAACATTAGGCGATACGATTTCTAAAATACCTAGTAATTTATTACCGCTTTTTATAGGAGCAAGTATTGCACTATTAATGCCTTGAGCTACCAGATTTTTATACATGATCTGATCTTTAGCTAACTTTTGATATTTTTTTACATCAGAAATAGCAAAATATGTAAACTCTTCAAAAAGATAATGATATGTCCCATCACATAGTGCAGATTCACAACAATCAGAATATTTATCGTACAAAATATAACTATCTATATCCTTAAAAGGTACTCTTTCTAATACTTCTTCTTCTGGATTATAGCTAGAAAATCCGACTTTAATTTCGTGTAAATTGAATATTGCTCTAAAAATTTGTTGAAAACTACCAACAAAATCACCCTGTGTTTTATCATATTTAATAAGGCTGGTTTTGAAGTCAGACAACGAAACATCTGTTGTAACATCAAACATATTTGCAATAACCACACCTTTAAAAAGCCAACTATGTGGTGGGAATTTTTCCTTCCAGATATCTACATTGTCAAAATTATCTAGTAATTCTGCCACATCCTCATCTGTAATATCTTTGGCTCTATCTGTTTTTATAATATCTATAAAATCTCCATTATACATGATTCTGTAATGCCTCATTATCCCGATAGCATCAGGAATATCATAAAAGAAAGGTCTTCTAAAATCAATATTATATCCATAATAAATACTCAAAACCATACTACATCCCATGATGTAATAATGATTCTGATCAAAGTTTTTAATCTGAGGTTCAAAATCTTTACCTGCAGTGGCTATTATATTTTGATAACGTTGAGATGATTTTAATACTGTATTATGAAAAGGTATTGTAGCAATCTTTATTTCATTTTGCTGTAGAATTTGTGCAAAAGAATCTTCTAATATCAAATCAATCTGAGGTAACAATTCATTTATTCTCGTTTCCTCCTTTATCCCTTCTTCTAATTCAGGATATTCTTTTGCAATTTCTAAAACTCGTGAAGCTCTCTCCTTAACAAGTTCATTACCATTTTTGAACAATTCTCTGTAATGTTCAAAAAACTTTGAAAAACTAATCGATATGTCTAATGGAAAATCTTGCTCTAAACCCCTCATGTCTGCTCTTTTCTGGTCGTTTACAAAAATAATACAAACCAAATTGTATCACTAGATATTAACAATTAATTAAACCATAATTTTAAATCTAGCAAATTTACGTGGTTGTTATATCTGACGAATACAGTTATAAAACTTGGACAACAAATCAAGGCAAAATTGATTTTTGTCATATCCCTCTTCATAAATTTATATGTATTAACTATTTAAGTTAGACTAAAAGTTATGGGAATTTGTTACATAAAAGGTACAAATTTTCTTTTAATTCTATATCTATAGCAAATATCCTTTAACAATTCTTTTTATCTACAACGTTAATTTTTGGAGTATATACTTTGGATTCTTTATTTTTACGATCAAATAATCCAAATTACTATGAAAAGAATTGCTTTGTTTGTTACAGTTCTCCTACTTGTCGCTTGTCAAAAAGATCAAAAAGGATATACTATTACTGCCAATACTGCTGGTTTTGAAGATGGAACAGTAGTGTATATTAATTCTATTAGTCAATCTAACAGACCTATTATTATTGACTCTGTAAGTATACAACAGGATAAATTTCAAATCACTTTACCTCCTCCAGAAAATAGTGATTTTAATTATTTAACTTTTAAAGACATAAGAGGTAATGTATTGTTTATGGCAGAGAACAACCCTATCGAAATGACCATCTACAAAGATAGTTTACGTTCTTCTATGGTCAAAGGAGGTTCTGAAAATGAGCTGTTCTTTTCCTATATTAATACTATTAAAAAATATGGTGAAGAGAAATTAAATCTAAATAATCAATATCAGATTGCTTCAAAATTGGGTGAAACCGATAAAGTGGTTAAGATAGCTCTCGAAAGACAAGAATTGGTTGAAAAAGAAAAGCAATTCAGAAAAGATATTACAGATAACACAAATTCGTTAGTGTCTATTATAGCTATCACAGAGCTCTTAAACCTTAAGATGTTAACCGCACAAGAAGCCAAATTGAAATTTGATCAGATTGATGATACCCTAAAACCAACAAGATTAGGTAAAAACTTAAACATGCTTATCAATAATGCAGTAGCTGTTTCTAAGCAAAAGAGAATAGATATAGGTGTTATTGCCGAAGATTTTTCTGCTCCAACTCCAGAAGGCAAGATACTATCTCTTAAAGAATCTATGGGTAAAATTACCATTATCGATTTTTGGGCTTCCTGGTGCAAACCTTGTAGGATAGAAAATCCAAATGTTGTAAAAGTATATAACAAATACCATGATAAAGGACTTAATATTATAGGAGTATCTTTAGATAAAAAACAAGAAGCCTGGGCCAAAGCAATTGCAGATGATAACTTAGAATGGAATCATGTTTCTAATTTACAATTTTGGCAAGAACCAATTGCAAGAGCTTATGGTGTAAGATCCATACCTGCCACTTTTATCATCGATGAAAAAGGAAATGTAATTGCCAAGAACCTTAGAGGGCCCGCCTTAGAAAAGAAAATCTCAGAATTACTAGAACAAAAGTCTCTTTAATTTAACAACATATAGAATATAAATAAAAAACGACCTCTTTTGGGTCGTTTTTTGTTATAATTTTCCTAGCCTTTGCAAAATAAAAAGAATTATAATTGGAACTGCTAATAGACCTATCATAAATAAATTTTCCTGAAATAACCAAGGAGCCAATATTAAAGTTATTACATACCCTCCAACAGCTCCTCCAAAATGCGCGTCATGGCCTATATTTCCTATTTTGTTTTTCATTCCAAAAATAGAATATACTAAATACCCTATACCAAAAATATATGCAGGAATAGGAATTGGAATAAACATCAAATATAAACTCATATCTGGTCTAAATAATATGCTCGCATATATAACTCCAGAAACAGCCCCACTTGCTCCTACAGCACTGTAATGATATTCGTCTTTATGAAAAAACAAGGAAAACAAATTCCCCATTAATAAACTACCAAAATATACTATCAAAAACTTAACATTACCAAAAAAGCTAACAACAACAGGTGCAAAAAAATAGAGTGTAAACATATTAAAGAACAAATGCATCATATCTACATGCAAAAAACCCGAAGTTAGCATTCTTAACTGTTCTCCTCTTCTTATCCCTCCTATATTAAATTTATATTTCTCAAAAAATGAAAAGTCATTAAATCCTTTTAATGACATCAATATATTAGCCCCAATAATTATAATTATAACTATGTCAAGTGTCCCCATACAACTGTAATTTTATCCAAATATACTATATATTTTAACCTCAAAAAATCTAACTAAACTATCCTTTTCTTATTAGCAAAAGTTTATGATAAAAAAAAACGAATAATTTTATATTTGTGTCCCTAATTTAATT
Organism: Aquimarina spinulae; assembly: GCF_943373825.1. Classification (NCBI taxonomy): domain Bacteria; kingdom Pseudomonadati; phylum Bacteroidota; class Flavobacteriia; order Flavobacteriales; family Flavobacteriaceae; genus Aquimarina; species Aquimarina spinulae. The sequence goes on from NZ_CALSBP010000002.1 coordinate 28,581, forward strand.
TTATCGAATGCAATTATTTGTATATCGTTTAGTCTATCCAATGTTGTGGGTAATATCTAAATTACCCTGGCGATTATTATATTTTTTATCCAGTACTGTTTATATTTTAGTTTATCACATTATTGGCTATAGAAAAAAGGTAGTTACAAAAAACCTAACATTAGCTTTTCCCGAAAAACCTATAGATGAAATTTATAAAATTCGTAAAAAATTTTATAAACATATGTGCGATATGTTTATGGAAATGATAAAAAGTCTTTCTATTTCTAAAGAAGAAATGACCAAAAGATTTACAATACTTGACCCTCATACTTTTAAAGAAGTACAATCTCATCAAAAAAGTATTATTGTATTAATGGGCCATTATGCAAGTTATGAGTGGGCAATTGCTGCTCAATTCGCGATGGATTTTCCTATAGTTGGTGTGTACAAAAAAATTAAAAACAAACATTTTGATCAATTAGCACATCGCATAAGAGGTAGATTTAATACAAGACTTATAAGACATCGTAAGGTGATTAAAGAGATTACCCGAGATAAAGTAAACGGTCAATTATGCGCCTATGGTTTATTATCTGATCAATCTCCTAAATTGAAAAATGCATTATACTGGACCGATTTTATGAACATTAAAGTTCCTGTTATTACAGGAGGAGAAGTACTAGCAAAAAGGTTAGATATGCCTGTAATGTATCTAAAAGTAGAGAAAGTAAAACGTGGCTATTATCAGGCAAAATTTATAAAAATTACCGATGACCCCAAAAAGTGTGAAGACCATTTTATCACAAAAACCTACCTCTCTTTATTAGAAAACCAAATCAAAGAAAATCCTGAGTACTATCTTTGGACTCATAGACGATGGAAGCATCGAAATACGAAAATTCCTAAAGGTGCAATAGTTGATTAGATCAAAGATATTGTGAGCTCTAACGATCTTACCATTTCGTTTTTATATCACTATATTTTCATTTTCAGTATTTTTTAATGCCCAAATCGCTAGATTTAACAAAATACTACTATTTTCGTGAATTAAACCCCGCCTTTTTATGCAATTAATTATCTATAAATTAGTCTACCCTTTTTTATGGTTTATTTCAAAATTACCATGGGGGCTTTTTTATGCATTTTCTACAGGCATTTTTTTCCTGGTATATTATATTTTTCGATACCGAAGAAAAACTGTAACGCAAAATCTAGAGCTAGTTTTCCCAAACAAAACTTTTCAAGAAATCAAAAAAATACGAAAAGAGTTTTACCAGCATATGTGTGATATGTTTCTCGAAATGATTAAATCGATATCCATTTCAAATGAAGAAATGAAAGAACGATTTAAGGTTACAAATATTGAAAAACTACACGAATTAGAAGCTAAGAAAGAAAATATAATGATACTTATGGCCCATTATGCTAGTTATGAGTGGGCAAATGTAATTGATATACAAACAAATTTTCAGGCAGTTGGAGTATATAAGAAAATAGGGAATAAATACTTCGATCGATTAGTACATCGAATTAGAGCCCGATTTGGTTCGAGAGTAATAGGTACTAAAGATGCTATGACAGTAATTACAGAAGATCAATCTAAAGAAGGATTATATATGTATGGACTAATTTCTGATCAATCTCCAAAATTATATAAAGCAACCTTTTGGACTGACTTTATGAGCATTAAAGTTCCTGTTTTTTTAGGAGCAGAAGTATTGTCGAAACGATTAGGGTTAAACACATACTATCTACAAGTTGAAAAAATAAAAAGAGGATACTATCAAGCTACTTTTGTTACACTAACAGAAGACTCGAAAAACTGTGAAGACTATTCTATTGTAAAAAGCTATCTTAGATTACTGGAAAATCAAATTTATAATAAACCACAGTATTACCTATGGTCTCACAAACGATGGAAACACCGCAATGCGCCTATTCCTGAAGGTGCCACTGTAGATTAAAACTTGGATTCATCTACATACTGCCAAATAAGCTTACCTTTATGCGTTTTTAACTACACTACATTTATGCAATTAATTATATATTACTTAGTTTATCCTATAATATTAGGTATCTCTAAACTACCCTGGCGATTATTTTATGCGTTTTCTACCTGTGCTTATATTTTGGTATACTATGTTATTAGGTACAGAAGAAAAACAGTAACAGGAAACTTACAATTGGTTTTCCCAGAAAAATCTAAAAAAGAAATCCGGGATATTAGTAAATCATTTTATAAACATATGTGTGATATGTTTTTAGAAATGACAAAATCACTTTCAATTTCTAGAGAAGAATTAATAAAACGATATAAAGTTGTAAATCTGGATGAGTTTCATGAGTTTGAAAGGAAAAATAAAAGTATAATTACATTAATGGGGCATTATGGTAGTTTCGAATGGTCTAATGCAGTCGATCTTGTTTCTTTAAACCCATGTGTAGGAATCTATAAACAAATAGAAAACAAATATTTTGATCGTCTTGCACATCGTATCCGAGGTCGTTTTGACTCCCGACTTATTCCTAGTCATAAGGTTGCAAGACAAATTATAAAAGATAAAAAGGAAGGCACTGTATGCGGATACGGTATGATCTCTGATCAATCCCCAAAAATTTACAACGCAAAATATTGGACAGATTTTATGGGAGTCAAAGTGCCCATATTTTTAGGAGGCGAGTTCTTAGCACAACGACTTGATGTTATTGTATTATATCTTCATGTAGAAAAAGTAAAACGAGGGCACTATGAAGTAAGATTTATCCCTATCTCCGAAAACAGCAAAGAAGAAGAGCCATATTTCATCATAAAAAAATACCTTCAATTACTTGAGAATCAAATTCGTGAAAAACCTCAATATTATTTATGGACTCACAAACGTTGGAAACATAGGAATTCACAAATTCCTGAGGGAGCCATAGTCGATTAATCTATATATCAAATTTGTTATAGCGTATAGTTTGATCAAATATATTTTATCATTCTGGCAGAGCTACATTTTTTCATCAAATTTGATGTCTTTTTAGAATTTATTAGATGTTATGTTTGGCATATGAAGTAATTAAATTTCATGGTTTTCAGGGGTTTATTACATAAACATATCCTATATCTTCGCTTTAAAATATGTATATCACTAATATACCTATCTACTAATAAGAACTTTGCCCTAAAGCTTCTTCCTAATTAGGTTCTAAAAATGATATCGTTTCAAAAATAAAAGTGTTGAATACAATTAAAAAAAACTGGAGTATTGGTTTATTAAGTATTATTATTAATATAATAAGCTGTTGCACAGTTTTATGGATTATACTTCTATTTACCGGTCAAAAAGAAAACCTCGATATTGGTAAAGCCATACAAATGCTGGTTATACGAATACTTCCACTAGCCACTGGTATTGCTTTTTCTGCAAAACTCATCCTCTCTTTTTTAAACAACAAAAAAATAATTCTTGTCATCATTTTCATCATCACTATTAGTGTTCTTTTGGCAATTGTTTGGGGGTATATCGCTTTTTTATCTACTCTCCTATTTGCTATCGGATACGGTGTATATAACTCGACTGTTCTCCCTGGCATGATAATTATATACTTTATAGCTATCCTCTTGCAATTTAGCTTTTTACATCTATTTTTATTACAAAATAATGAGCGTACAAATAATGGGGTTTTGGGACTTGTCCTTTTACCTGTTTATACAATAGGTTTTACTGCTATTTCTATATTCATAACATTTGGTATTACCATGTATCCTTTACTATTTCATAAAGAAACATATCTTATTCCTCAAAATTTTCAAGGGTGTGTTAGAGTAGTATACAACTTCGAATGTGGTGTAGAGGCACAGAAAAAAAATGGAAGAAGTATCATACATGTACCAGACAATGGGCTTATACTTCTTAAAAATGAGCTAAAACTCCCCAAAAATCTTCTTGTTACTATATGGAAACAACAATTAGATCAAGAATTCTATATCGTTGATAGCAAAGGAAATAAAGAAAAACTACATCATAAAGAGCGATATTCACAAAATACTTCGAAAGGAGTTAGAATAACTGGTATAGATGAAAGAGGAGAACCTGGTGACAGTAATTTTCTGTTATTCAAAAGGTTTTATGTCTATAATGGTTCAAGTATCAAAAATGAACTTGACTGCTCTACTGTAGAAGACAATCTATTTAATGAGCTCGAAAAATGCCAAAGTAAATAAAGAATATTATTCGACCATAACTTTATTTAAAATAAGATATCTACATCAACTCAAGGGAGAAATAGATACCTTATTATATATTCTTTCAACGAAAAGCTCCAAGCAAATAATACGTTTGGCTAAATTTTAGATTCCAGCTATTTCTTTTAAAGTAACGATCGTATCTTCTGCCAATGAATCTGCTTTTTCCTGGCTCAGGGCTTCGGTGTAAATACGAATAATAGGTTCTGTATTACTTTTACGTAAATGTACCCAACAATCTGCAAAATCCACTTTTACGCCATCAACAGTAGAGACTTCTTCTGAAACATATTTTGAATGAAATCCTTTTAAAATAGCATCAACATCTAAATCTGGAGTTAGCTGAATTTTATTTTTACTCATAAAATAAGAAGGATAACTATCTCGTAACTCGCTTACACTGCATTTCTTTTCTGCCAGGTGTGTAAGAAATAAGGCTACTCCTACCAACGAATCTCTTCCGTAATGTGATTCTGGATATATAATCCCTCCATTACCTTCGCCACCGATAACTGCATTATTTGCTTTCATCAACTCTACTACATTAACCTCGCCTACAGCACTTGCTTCATAGTTCCCATTATGTTTTTGTGTTACATCTCTTAACGCTCTACTTGAGGATAAATTAGAAACAGTATTGCCACTAGTTTTTCCTAATACAAAATCGGCACAGGCAACCAATGTATATTCTTCTCCAAACATTTCTCCATTCTCACTCATAAAAGCAAGACGATCTACATCAGGATCGACGGTGATTCCCATATCTGCTTTCTCCTTAACTACTAATTCTGATAAATCTGTTAAATGTTCTTTTAATGGTTCTGGGTTATGAGGGAAATGCCCATTAGGCTCGCAATATAATTCAATAGTCTCTACTCCCATTTTCTTAAGTAATCCCGGTATTGCGATACCTCCTGTAGAGTTAACAGCATCTACAACAACTTTGAAACCAGATTTACTCACCAATTCTGCATCCACCAGAGATAGATTTAGCACTTCTTCAATATGTTTATCGATATAGGTATCATTTACCGTGATACTTCCCAAATCATCAACCTCTGCAAAAACATATTCATCATTTTCTGCTATATCTAAAATCTTTTTACCATTCTCTGCATTCAAAAATTCTCCTTTATGGTTCAATAATTTTAATGCATTCCACTGTTTCGGATTGTGACTAGCTGTAAGAATTATTCCTCCATCTGCTTTTTCTAAAGGAACAGCAATCTCTACTGTAGGTGTCGTAGAAAGTCCTAAATCAATAACATGAATCCCCAATCCAACCAGACTATTCATTACCAATTGTTGAATCATAGGTCCAGAAATTCTGGCATCTCGACCAACAACTACAATTGGATGATCTTTATTAGTCTCATTTTTTAGCCAACTTCCATAAGCCGAAGCAAATTTTACCGCATCTACAGGAGTAAGATTATCACCAACTATCCCTCCAATTGTTCCTCTAATCCCTGAAATTGATTTTATTAATGTCATATACTTTGATTGATTTTTCTATTTCAAACAAATGTACAAGATATGACAAACAGCAACAATTTAATAGGTTATAATTTTATAAACACAATCTGTTTTTTACAAAAATTAATGGATCTTTAAATCTTTACTTGCAATTTCTTTATTACACGATAAATGCAAAACAATAATTGTAAAAGAAAGGAAAAACATGATGCATTTCTGCATCTAAGTTTTTAGACATATCATCAAAAGTAATTTATTTTAACCATTAGCCTTTATTTTTTTACAAGTGATACTTTTTGTCATACAAACAACTATAATTAATAGATATTAGTATTTAAAAAATCGTATTTTAACCCAATGAATTTTCTAGCCCACATATATCTTTCTGGTGAAGACCAAGAACTTAAAATAGGTAATTTTATCGCAGACTCTGTCAAAGGAAAAAAGCAATTACTACAATATTCAAACCGTATTCAGCAAGGTATTACCTTACATCGTAAAATTGATTCATATACTGATACTCATTCCATTGTAAGAAAAAGTGTATCCAGGTTATTTCCAAAATACAGGCATTACAGTACTGTAATCGTAGATGTTCTTTATGATCATTTTTTGGCAGCTAATTGGAAAGAATACTCTGATATCCCCCTTGAAACGTATGTGGCAGAGTTTTATGGTTTATTATATAAATATCATGAAGTTTTACCTAAACAGATTCAAAATTTTATGCCCTATATGATTAAAGACAACTGGCTTCTTAGCTATGCCACTATTCCAGGAATTGGTACAATATTATATCAAATGAATCAGAGAACAAAAAATAGATCTAAGATGAATTTTGCAGTTATCGAACTCGAACAATATTACGCTGATTTTGATAAAGAATTTCGTTCTTTTTTTGAAGAATTAGAACTTTACACTAAAAATGAAATAAGAATATTATGAACATAAGATCTATTAAATATTTATTTTATATCACTTTACTTGTCCTAAATTTTTCTTGTAAAAATAATACAGAAGTAAAGCAAGAGGTCAAACCAGTTGTTGGTCTCATTACTCAAAAAGCTATGGTTGTTTCTGCCCGGGAGGAGGCTTCAAAAATTGGAGCAGACATCATGAAAAAAGGAGGAAATGCTTTTGATGCTATGGTTGGTACAGCTATGGCTTTAGCAGTTACATACCCTGTAGCAGGAAACTTGGGAGGTGGTGGATTTATGGTATATCGAAAAGCTAATGGTGAAACTGGTGCTTTGGATTATAGAGAAAAAGGACCTCTAGCTTCTACCAAAGATATGTACCTTGATGATAAAGGAGAATTTATCGCTAAAAAAAGTCAACTCGGAGCTATGGCTGTTGGTGTTCCCGGAACTATTGCCGGTATTTTTGAAGTGCATAAAAAATTTGGGTCCTTACCTATTGAAGACATACTTACTCCTGTAGTACAATTGGCAAAAAGAGGTTTTGTGATTACTGAAAAACAAGAAAGACGCTTTGTACATTATAAAGATTTATTCTATGAGGCTAATGAAGATACAATTCCTATTCTTAGAGGTTACAAAGCTAATGATACCTTAAAAAACATAAAACTAGCTGAAACACTAGAGAGGATCATTAAAAATGGAGCTGCCGAGTTGTATGAAGGCGAATCTGGTCAAAAACTGGTTAATTTCATCCAATCTAGAGGTGGTATCATTACTATGGATGATTTGGCAAAATACAAAGCAAAATGGCGTAAACCTGTACAGTTTAGGTATAAAAACCTCAATATAACTTCTATGTCTCCACCTTCGAGTGGCGGCATATGTCTTGCTCAGATCATGAAGATGATCGAACCTTATGACCTAAGTAACTATGGGCATAATTCTCTTAAAAGTATACAGGTAATTACAGAAGCAGAACGAAGGGCTTATGCAGATCGCAGTTTTTATTTAGGTGATCCTGATTTTGTAAAAATCCCTATCGATACATTGATTAATGAATCCTACCTTTCTAATCGCATGCTAGATTTTAGTTTTGACAAGGCTACATTATCTTCAGATATTAATCGTGGCAGCATTCCAGGATATGAAAGTGACGAAACTACCCACTACTCTATTGTAGATCAATTCGGAAATGCTATTTCGGTAACAACGACACTTAACGGAGCTTATGGTTCTAAATTATATGTTCCAGAATTAGGTTTCTTTCTAAATAATGAGATGGATGATTTTAGTGCCAAACCTGGTGTACCAAATATGTTTGGATTAACAGGCGCAGAAGCCAATGCCATAGCTCCCGAAAAAAGAATGTTAAGCTCTATGACTCCTACAATTGTAGAAAAAGATGGAAAATTTTGGATGTCTGTTGGTACTCCTGGTGGATCTACCATTATTACTTCAGTACTGCAGACTATTTTAAATGTGAAAGAATACGGAATGACTATGCAGGATGCGGTCAACGCTCCAAGATTTCATCATCAGTGGTTACCAGATGTAGTAGTATTTGAACCAGAGTCATTTGATAATACTCTACTAGATAGCCTACGGCAAAAAGGATATCAAATTAATGAAGAAGATTCTAAAATTATAGGCAAGGTTGATGGTATTCTTGTTCTTCCTGATGGAAGACTCGAAGGTGGAGCAGATAAAAGAGGGGATGATACTGCGGTAGGATTTTAATCTATATAAAAATATGGATTTCATAACCTCTCTAATGTCTATACTCCAAGACCATGCTAATGCTGAAGAAGCAATACGAATGGAAGCCTATATGAAAAATCGTTTTTCTTATTATGGCATAAAAGCTCCTGTAAGAAAATCGCTTCTAAAAGATGTTATTCTTCAATATACACCTACTCTCACTCATGATAGTGTGATTAGTATTGCAAAGGCTCTCTATAAAAAACCTCAACGCGAACTTCATTATTGCGCTATGGAACTGGTTGATCGGTTCTTAAAAAAGAAATATAATATAGGTGACATTGATTTTATAGAACAATTGATCTCTACTAACTCTTGGTGGGATTCGGTTGATTTTATAGCAAAACATATTTTGGGTAAATATTTATTGCAATTCCCAAATCAAATACATCCCGTAATTGAGGGTTTTTCAAACTCTGATAAGATGTGGCTTAACAGAAGTGCAATCTTATTTCAATTAGGATATAAAGACCAAACGGATTATCAATTATTATGTAGTCTTTGTGAGCAACACAAATCTTCTAATGAGTTCTTTATAAAGAAAGCTATCGGTTGGGCGTTGCGAGAATACTCAAAAGTAAATCCTGATGCCGTAGTAGACTTTATAACCAACACTAAACTGAAACCTTTATCTGAAAAAGAAGGATTAAAAAGAATTCGTTCATCTTAATCTGCCCAGAGCCCTGATATTAGGGCTCTAGTATGACAGATAAAGAATAGTAACACTTAAATTATTCTGTACTTAATCTACCTTTTTTATTTTACCCATCCCGCGATGGTCTAATTTTGTAGTTTTAGCATTTCCTTTATAATAAACACTACCAATACCAGAAGAGGTTATGTTTATTTCTTGTTGTGCATTTACTTCTACTTTTCCGATACCAGAGTTATTAATCTCTAATTTCTGAGCAACCAAATCAAAAGCTCTTAAAGCTCCTGTTCCATTATTATCAAGAATTACTTCTGCAACCTTTCCTTTCAAAGTAAAATTACCTACCATAGAAATTTCACCATCTAGTTTCTTACAATCTAATTCTAAAGATGCATTTCCTACTCCAGATGCCTCAACATCAAGTGTGTTTAAGGAAAGTTTAGAAGAAGTTTTAACATTCCCTACTCCCTTTACCTCTAACTTTGCTATATCTTTTAGCGTCACATAAACGTTCATTTTGGTTTTTCTTTTCACACTTATACCTTTTTTCCAGCCTAAAACCAGTGCATTCCCTTTGTTTTTAACAATTACAGCTTCTTGCAGGTTCTCATCAGTTTCTACTTTTACAGATTCATTTTGTCCCTGAGAGAGGTATACATTATAAACTCCGTTTACGATGATTTCATTAAAAGTCGATATTGTTCTTTCTTGGGTAACAACATTACCATTACCTCTTAACTTATTTTGAGCTATCATCGGATTAATGGCTAATAAGGATACCATCATACAGATTAAGACTGCCAAATTATTGCTTTGTGTTTTCATTTTAGATCTATTTTAAATGTTTTTTGATGATTTTATTTATAATCAAAAGACAAAACTATTCTCATATTGTTACAGTTAACAGAGTACAAAATTCAAAAACTAGAAAGCAACAAAAAATAACTGTATGATTGGAAATAATTAAGATTATAAAAAATCATCTCTAATTATTAGGTATTTGTCACTTATATTATGGCACTAATCTCAAACTATCTATTACTAATGATTCTTAAAAATGTTATTTTAATGATAAATATATATGGGCTTGTCATATGTATAGAAAAACAAAAAATGCGTAGCCAAAAGCTACGCATTTTAATTATATATAAACTAGTTTATATTTACTTTACTTCTTCAAAATCAACATCTTCTACATCGCTTCCTTCAGAATCATCACCAGAAGACTGGTCTGCTCCTGCTCCAGCATCAGGTCCAGGTTGTCCGCCCTGTTGTGCATCAGCCTGAGCTTTATACATTTCTTCGCTAGCGACTTTCCACGCTTCATTGATTTTATCAAGAGCAGATTGAATTAAAGCCAAATCTTTAGACTCGTATGCTTTCTTCAATTCTTCTAAAGCTTCTTCGATTGGTTTTTTCTTATCATCTGATAATTTATCACCAAACTCTTTAAGTTGCTTTTCTGTTTGGAAGATCATTCCATCTGCTTCATTAAGCTTATCTGCAGTTTCTTTTGCTGTCTTATCTGCTTCGGCATTAGCCTCTGCTTCTTTTTTCATTTTCTCGATTTCCTCCTCTGTTAATCCAGAAGAAGCTTCGATACGAATATCCTGAGATTTGTTTGTAGCTTTATCTGTAGCAGAAACTTTGATGATACCATTAGCATCAATATCAAAAGTAACTTCAATCTGAGGAGTTCCTCTTTGTGCTGGTGGAATTCCATCTAAGTGAAAACGACCAATTGTCTTGTTATCTGCTGCCATTGGACGCTCACCTTGTAGTACATGAATCTCTACCGATGGCTGATTATCTGCAGCTGTAGAAAATACTTGCGATTTCTTGGTAGGGATAGTAGTGTTAGCATCAATAAGCTTAGTCATTACATTACCCATTGTTTCGATACCAAGAGAAAGTGGAGTTACATCTAACAAAAGTACATCTTTAACGTCTCCTGTTAATACTCCTCCTTGAATTGCTGCTCCAACCGCAACAACCTCATCTGGATTCACACCTTTACTTGGTGCTTTTCCAAAGAATTTCTCTACTGCTTCCTGTACTGCAGGAATACGAGTAGATCCACCAACTAATATAATCTCATCAATATCGCTTGTAGATAATCCTGCTGCCTTAAGCGCAGTACGACAAGGCTCTATAGTTCTTTTTACTAAATCATCGATCAATTGATCAAATTTAGATTTAGTTAATGATCTTACCAAGTGTTTAGGTCCACTTGCTGTAGCGGTAACATATGGCAAATTAATTTCTGTTTGCGAAGAAGATGATAATTCAATCTTAGCCTTTTCTGCAGCTTCTTTAAGACGTTGTAATGCCATAGGATCTTGTCTAAGGTCCATATTTTCATCAGCCTTAAACTCTTCTGCTAACCAATCAATTATTTTTTGATCTACATCATCTCCTCCTAAATGTGTATCTCCATCTGTAGATAGTACTTCAAAAACACCATCTCCTAATTCGAGGATAGATACATCATGTGTACCTCCACCAAAATCAAATACAACGATTTTCTGATCTGTACCTTTTTTATCAAGTCCATATGCCAGTGCTGCTGCTGTAGGCTCATTAATAATTCGCTCTACTTTAAGGCCTGCAATCTCGCCAGCTTCTTTAGTAGCCTGACGTTGTGCATCATTAAAGTAAGCAGGTACAGTAATTACTGCACTAGTTACATCCTGACCAAGATAATCCTCTGCAGTTTTCTTCATTTTCTGAAGTGTCATTGCAGATAATTCTTGTGGTGTATATAAACGACCATCGATATCTACTCGAGGTGTATCATTATCTCCTTTTACAACTTTATAAGCTGCTCTTTCAGCTTCTTTTGAAGATTCTGAGAATTTATTTCCCATAAACCTCTTAATAGAAGAGATAGTCTTAGTTGGATTTGTAACCGCTTGACGTTTTGCAGGATCTCCTACTTTAATTTCTCCTCCTTCTACAAAAGCTATTACAGAAGGGGTAGTTCTTTTACCTTCGGCATTAGGGATTACTACAGGCTCATTACCTTCCATTACAGAAACACAAGAGTTGGTTGTCCCTAAGTCTATTCCTATTATTTTACTCATTTTTATCTTAAATTGTTATACTATTATTCTTAATAACTTATTGCTGTTAAGTCAATGATTATGCCATTACGATCTATCTGACAGGATGTCATTATTGTTTTAGTCTTCTTAATGAATTGATCATAAAGGCAAAAGAAAAACAATATTAACTATTCTTTAAAAAATGAGTTTCTTTGTTGTCAAAAAACTATATTTACCCCCGAAATTTTATCAATAATTTTGTATTATGGAATGCATCAGTGTTTTTGATATGCTGAAAATAGGCGTAGGTCCTTCAAGTTCACATACATTAGGTCCCTGGCGTGCTGGAAGACGATGGATCGCAGAACTAAAAGAAAAAGAACTCTTTGAATCTGTCTCAGCAATTACTATCGATCTTTTTGGATCATTATCACTAACAGGAAAAGGTCATGCAACAGATATTGCTGTAATTTTAGGCTTATGCGGTTACGATCCTCAAACTATTGATGTTTCTACAATTGCTACTATTATTGAAAATATAAACATTTCTAAGCAACTCTTCTTTAATAGTGAATTTCAGGTATCTTTTGATCCAAAAACACAAATTATATTTAATAGAGAGTTTAAAGAATTTCATCCTAATGGTATGACTTTTCATGCCGACCTGAAAGATGGAAAAAAAGTATCGTCTTCTTTTTATTCTATTGGTGGAGGTTTTGTAGTAAAAGAAGAACGAAAGAGAAAAGAAAAAAAGCGTATTGCTTTTAAACAATTCCCTATGCCTATTCATAAGGCAACTGATCTCTTAGAGTATTGTACATCAAAAAACAAAAAAGTATCCGAAATTGTTCTCGACAATGAACGTTCATTACAAAGCGATGCTGAAATCGATGAAAGAATTGCACAAGTCTGGAAGGTAATGCTAGAATCTATGTATACTGGTTGTCATACAGAAGGTACATTACCTGGTGGATTAAATGTAAGACGAAGAGCGTATGATACTCATAAAAAACTGATGGGTACTACTGTTTATACTACTCCAACAGAATGGATTGAAGCTATTCGAAATACTGAAGTGAAATTTCGTCAAATATTAAAATGGGTATCTTGTTTTGCCTTGGCAGTAAATGAGGTAAATGCATCTCTGGGTCGTGTAGTGACTGCCCCTACTAATGGAAGTGCTGGTGTAATTCCGGCAGTAATGATGTATTATATGGTTATCGAAAACCACGATGCAAATTTTGATGATGTAAAACAATTTATGCTGGTTGCAGGAGAAATTGGCAGTCTTTTCAAAAAAGGAGCTACTATTTCTGCAGCTATGGGAGGATGCCAGGCAGAAATTGGAGTCTCGTCTGCAATGGCGGCTGGTGCTTTAACCGAGCTTATGGGAGGTACTCCAGAACAAGTATTAATGGCAAGTGAAATTGCAATGGAGCATCATCTTGGATTAACATGTGATCCTATCGCTGGATTGGTACAAATCCCTTGTATCGAACGAAATGCAATGGGAGCCATAAAAGCTATTAATGCTTGCGAAATGGCTTTGGATACAGATGCTGCAAATGCTAAAGTACCATTAGATAAAGTAATTGAAACTATGTGGGAAACCGCTCAGGATATGAATACAAAATATAAAGAAACCAGTGAAGGTGGTTTGGCAGTAAAAGTAAATCTTAGTGATTGCTAATCTATAAATCACCAATAATAAAACACAAAGGTCAAAACTTATAACAAGCGTTACGTTACTGGTATTTAATTAATATATTTTACTTACACCCTTCTCTAAATCTGGTATCTGCAATAGCAATAATTTTCCAGGTTTTACCGTCATTAAATAGTTGAAATACATTTACGCCACAGTGACTAAAATTATCATTGACATAAAACTCATAAGGAGTCCAGGCATTTGCAATTGCAGAATCTGCTTCGATTTTAAATGCTAATAAACGTTCGTCCCATTTTTGTTCTGCTGGTCTATTTTGTATAGCAATTAAAATTTTTTCTATATCATTCTTTACTGTTTTTATCTCTCCTTCTTTGGTTCTCACTATAGTTTGTACTGCTATGTTTTTATCTATAGTAGTTTTCATTTTAGCAGTATCACCAGCATGAAAACCTTCAAAAAACTCTAAAACAGTCTGTTTCACTTCTTTTTCGTAACGGTTTTGGTCATCTTTGGATATACTTTTTTGAGAAAAAACATGGCCTGAGAAGAATAAAACAACCAATATTGATACTTTATACATAATGTTCATTATTTTTGAATAGGTATAAAAATAAGATTTTAATCACTTCTATACTATATAATTTTCACTTCATTGTATCAAAGAAAAATCAAAAACGAATTACACTTGTTACCATATAGGTAATTGATTACTTTTACAATCCTAAAAAAACAATTCAAAATGTCTACAGCAAAAAAAGATTATAAGCGCGTTACAGTAAAATCTCTTGTCGAGATGAAAGCTAACCAAGAAAAGATATCTATGCTAACCGCTTATGATTACACGATGGCCAAAATTGTAGATGGTGCCGGAGTAGATGTTATTCTCGTCGGGGATTCTGCTTCAAATGTAATGGCTGGTCATGAAACTACATTACCTATTACATTAGATCAGATGATTTATCATGCATCTTCTGTAATTCGAGCAATTGATCGTGCATTGATCGTTGTAGATTTACCTTTTGGAAGCTACCAGAGTGATCCTAAAGAAGCTTTACGTTCTGCAATTCGTATTATGAAGGAATCGGGGGGGCATGCTGTAAAACTTGAAGGAGGAAAAGAAGTTAAGGAGTCTATTAAAAGAATCCTTAATGCCGGTATACCAGTTATGGGACACCTTGGTCTTACTCCACAATCTATATACAAATTCGGAACCTATACTGTAAGGGCAAAAGAAGAAGAAGAAGCACAAAAATTAAAACAAGATGCTCTTATGCTTGAGAAAGCAGGATGTTTTGCTGTCGTTCTTGAAAAAGTACCTGCCAAATTGGCTAAAGAAGTAGCAGAAAGTCTTACTATTCCTATCATTGGTATTGGAGCAGGAAATGGTGTAGATGGACAAGTATTGGTTACTCATGACATGTTAGGAATGACCCATGAATTTAATCCTCGTTTTTTAAGACGTTATTTAGACTTATATACAGAAATGACTAATGCTTTTAAACAATACGTTACCGATGTGAAAGCTGTTGATTTCCCTAATGAGAATGAGCAATATTAATTAGTTAATAGTCGAATATACTCAATTACCTTATTTACAAAAGTTGGTCAAAAAAATCATTTCAAATAAAAACAATCTTCAGGTGCTGCATGAAGACAACCATATTATTGTTGTCAATAAGCGTTCGGGAGATATTGTACAAGGTGATAAGACTGGTGACAAACCTCTTAGCGAAGTTGTCAAAGAATATATTGCAGAAAAATATAATAAACCAGGAGCAGTATATTTAGGTGTTGTACACCGTTTAGATAGGCCTACTAGTGGAATCGTAGTGTTTGCAAGAACAAGTAAAGCTCTTCCCAGACTTAACGCATTATTTGCAAACAAAGAAGCTCAAAAGACATATTGGGCCGTAGTAAAGGGTTGCCCGCCTAAAAAGCATGACAACTTAACACATTGGCTAAAGCGTAATCCAAAACAGAATAAATCCTATGCATATACAAACGAAGTACCTGATAGTAAAAAAGCAATTTTAGAATACCAGTTAATCAAAAAGTTAGATAATTACTGTTTATTAGAAATTGATCTTCATACGGGGCGCCATCATCAAATACGATCTCAGCTCTCTTATATTGGTTGCATAATTAAAGGGGATTTAAAATATGGAGCAAATCGTAGTAATAAAGATGGAAGCATTCATTTACATGCCCGTAAATTAACCTTTACTCATCCTGTTAAAAAAGAAACTATAGCTGTCATTGCTCCCCCTCCTTCTGATCCTATTTGGAAAGATTGCTTGATTTAAGCTTCCGATTGTTACTTTTTTAACTACTTGTAAGTTCGTATACTTTCGATCACCACTGATGTTAAAATCAGAACACCACCAATAACTGTAGAAAGTACAGGGATTTCTCTTAAAAAAATGATTCCAAGAATAATACCATATACCGGTTGAACACTACCAATAATACTAGCTGTTGTTGCAGAAAATCGTTTAAAACTATATAAAAACAAGGTATGGCCAATGGCTGTCGTTAACAAGGCTAAAACCAAAACAAAAGGAAACTGGCTAATAATGCCCGAGCTATCCATAATAAATAAGGCAGGTAATAATAATATTACCATTATTATTAATTGATACCACATTAGCATAGAACCATGATAATTACTAACTTTTGTTTTCATAATTAGATTTCGAAGAGCATAGCATAATGCCGAAAATACTCCCATAGCAACAGCTTTAGCATACGTATTTTCTATACTAAAATCCGGTACCAAAAAATAAATTCCTACCAGGACAAGTACTCCCAGTATCAAATGCATTTTCTGAAATTTAACTTTTAACACCAAAGGTTCTAGTAAAGCGGTAATGACTGGATAAGTAAATAAAGACAACATACCAATAGCCACATTTGACATTTTTAGAGCATAAAAATAAGTGATCCAATGTAGCCCCATAAGTATCCCTCCTGTAAGAATGGGAATACGATCCTTAGTTTCAATTTTAAATGATATCTTTTTCCATTTACAAAACAAGAATAATATGCACGCTGCTAAAATAGCTCTATAGCCAATAATAACAGGTACTGGCATATCGATATGTCTTCCTAATACCCCAGAGGTACTAATGAGCAACATAGCAAAATTTAACTCGAGTATGTTTCTTAAGTGTTGGTTACTTTTTGACAAGGTTTATCGAATTAGTGAGAAATTAGAATTAAATACTTTTGGTACACCATTTTCAATATAACGCACTTTAAACCAATAATCACTTGCTGGTAATTGTTTTCCGCTATATGTTCCATCCCAGTTACCATTTGCACCAAGATCTTTTAAGAGTTTACCAAATCTATTAAAAATTAGAATCTGAGTTATTATAACATTTGTACTTCCTGTGATTCCCCAAGAGTCATGAAATCCATCCCCGTTAGGTGTAAAATACTTTGGATAGTCTACTACTATTTCTACTTTAGATTCTAGTTCATCGCACATACGCAAATCTCTTACAAATACGGTATGCTCTCCTCTTGAAACTCCCGTAAAGATATTAGACGCTTGCCATTCTCTATTATCTATTCTAAATTCATATGTTCCATTTCCGACCACTGTAACTTCAATAGTAGCATTATCAGAAAAAGCTCCTGATAGCAGTTCTGCCGTAACACTTTCTGGAGGATAAGAAGTTACTACTGATGTACTTTTTGATATTTCACATCCTGTAATTATACTTGTAGCTAATACACTATACTGCCCAGGAGTATCTGGCAAAAAAGAAGTATCCACTTCTCCTGGTATTTCGTTTCCTGCTACAGGAGCAGTTCCTGTATACCATTGAAACGTATAATCTGAAGGTTTTAATCCAGTTTCTATACGATCTTCGGGCGCCAGATTAAGCACTTGCCCATCTCTTTCTAAACATAATGTATACTCATCTTCAAACGTAATAGGTTCAAAAGGGTTAACTATTAAGGTAATATGCTCTCCTAAACCTAGACAAGAATTCGCTGCACTATTCTCTACTCTTACATATAGAGTAGCTCTAAAAGGAGATGAATTATTTCTATAGTTAGAAATATCGATTATCTCATTTTGTTCGGATAACGCATCTGCCTGGTTTTCGTAATACCTAATCGTTAAATTTTGACCACCAGGGTATAGCTGAGTTATTTGAGGAGTAGCATCACTAAAATCAAATGATGCAACCCCATCTGTAGGGTCAACATCGTTTGCCTCGCATGCTGTATACGTAAGATTAAAATTAGCCGGAATTTGAGTTGATGAAACTTCGAGATCAATTCGTGATGTTCTAAAACAATCTGTTATAGATTCTACCCTGGCATACACCACACTGTTCTGTACAGTTGGATTGGGATATGCTGTAAAATTGGTGATTTGATCTGCTAAATCTCCTCTAATAGCCTGCTGTTCTGTTAAATAATATGAAAAAGTTTCATTTGCAGCATTAGTAGATATCAAAGAATTTGCTTCAGATAAATTGAACAATGAAAAGCCATCAATATCATCATCGCATTGCAGGAGTTGTACCGAATTCAAAATATTTGGAGGAGGAACAAATTCAACATTAATAGAGTCTGACGATGAACATCCATTAGCGATATTTACTTCTACATTATACACTCCATTTTGCGTAACCTCTAATTGAGCACCTCCTGCTATAAGCGTTGTTCCGTCACCTGCCGCTAAAGGAGCTCCATTTTTTCTCCAGGTATAGGTAGGGTTATTCCCTACTGTAGCATTTAGGGTAATCGGCACCCCAAGACATCCTGGGTTACCAGACGCTAATGTTCTATCTTCTCCCAAATCTCCTCCAATATTAAAACTTCCGGCGGCTAGAAATACTGCAGAATCAAATTGTCCATCTCGATTTTCTGCAATCACTAACTTAATTGTATATCGCTCACCAACCACTACACTTCCTTCGGCTGTTAATACTTTTGTATATCCATTAAAATCTATAGGAGCGGCATCTCCTGGTCGAATTGTTCTATTATAGAAATTTGGATTTCTTGGAGGGCATTCTGAAATCTGGTTAATCACATCAACAAAATCTCCATCATTATTTAAATCTACTCCTTCATTAACCGTGGTAACTTTAATAGGAGTATTAGTACCTGGCACAACCGCTAAGTTTCTCGAGTTTCCAGATGAATCAGTAAGGATAAAAGCAAAAACATCAGAAAATGTACAAGGAAAAGCTTCTGTATACTCTTCTGAAGCAAATAAGAAATCAAAACTTATGAAGTCTATAGTCGGCACAAAATCAAATTGGATATAACTGGCATTATGCAAATTAACTGTACTAGTCACTGATCCCAAATCACTATCACCACCCCATCCCGAATCATCACCTTCAGACAATGCAATCCGTCCATTTGGGCCAATTGCGCTTCTTGCATTACCTGTACTTAAAATGATTCCTCTGTCAATTTCAAAACCAGAATTATTAGATTCAAAATAACCTATACCATTAAATCCAAAATTGGTTCCGGTGAAAGAAGAGATATTTTCTACCGTTGCACAAGGGCTATCTATCAAAACGTCTTCTACCAACTGTTCTACAGTGAAAGCGCTATCATCTACCGTTATCTGAGCATTAGTAGATACTACGGTAAAAAAACAAATATAAAAAACTCTTTTTGCAGTAGAGTTTTTCGGTATCCATAAATTCATTACGACTTACTATTAAATTGAAATATACCACACATGCAATATTCCTTATTCTTATAGAGAACGTTGCACAGTTGTGTATTAGAAATTAAAATACTCGTATTTTAATTCTATAAAGCATTCCAATTATTTTTCAAAGGACGAAAGATATAAAATACTAATTAACTTTCAGTTCTTTATAAAATTTAAGTTACCTTATTAACCCTTTTGCCTTCTCCTTTATTATATCTGCAACAGGTCTCCCTTCAATATTGCTTTCGAGCCATGAAAGAATATCCAAATACAAAAAAGCTCTCTTTTCATAAGGGTGATCTTCATACTGTTTTAATCTTTTATGAAGTTTTCTAAACTCCTCTTTGATTTGATGAGGGTAAATATCTCCAAGATTTTTAAGAAATTTGATCATTTCTTTTTGTACTTCATGTAGGTCATTCATTTTTATTAAAAACCGATAAGTCTCTTTTAGTTGGGTTTCTAAATGATAATCCATCCCAGCTTCATAATGAGCTACCAAACTTAGTACTCTGGAGAAGCACATCAAGTCTTCTCTCATTTTCAAAGATTTATTATTGATAATTTTGGTTAGATATTCAATACATTTTCGATGGTTTGCCATTCCGAAATACAAACAACCAATCTTATAATAAAGTACCATTATATGATGATCATCCAAACGATTTTTAAATTCTGATATTCCGCCAAGAATCTCTTCTACCAAATACTCTCCTTCGTCAAAACTTCCCTCTAAAAAATGAACATTCAACTTATTGTTATAAATAAACTGAAAAGATAAAACTTCTATATTATCATCTTTAGGAAAAGGAAGTTCAGTAATCCTATTTTCGAATTCTTGCAAAGTTGATTTTAATTGTGTTTTATCTTTTATGAGATATAAAGATTCTAATAAATAGTGATTTCCTCTAAGAAAAAAAACGGGATTTTGAACAATCATTTTTGGATGTTCATAAAATAAATCTAACCATTTCTTCGAATATTTATAACACGATAAAAAATCCTGAACAATAAAACTATACCACAAATGAGCTTTATATAGCCAAAGTTTTTCTCTAAACCCTAACATATTCCATTCATATTTTGGCAGTTTCCCATTAAAATAATTAGTAATTTCCTGATGTTCTTTATCGTTTCTTACATAACCACTTTTAAGCATCAAACCATATAACTGAAGAGATAAATTAGATAACCTACTGGTCAACACGTTTTTCATACTTAACATCTTGGCTTCGACCGTTAGCTCGTCTGCCCTACTATTAATACTTCTGGTTATGTATTGCGTTTCTATAATTTTTTCGAACTCTACAATTTCATAAGCAATATTATGCTCCTCATTTTCCATAGCCAGAGTTTTTGCTTTATCTAATATCTTAAGACTTTGTTTATATAGTCCTTTATGATATAATATAGAGGCAAAATCTAATTGTTCTCGTATTTGTGATCGTGTATTTTGATGTAATGGACTTAATCTTAAGCTAATTAATATTTGTTTATATAAATGAGCTTTAAGATTAGAAAATTGTTGTTTTTTTACAATTCCTTTTGAAACAATAAGATCTTCATCCAGAGTATCGTATTTATCCAAATGATTAAAAAGAGCTAGGAATTTTGAATCTGTATTTACTCCTAATCGTCCTACATATACCTTAAATTGTCGTTTTTCTGATTTAGAAAGTGACTTCACTAAAACAAACAATGGATCTTTTTGGTCATTAGTCATTGTATGAAAATATAATATAATTAACTGATTTAAAAATAGTTATGTTTTAATTAAAAGATTTTAGCATTGTAAAATCAGTAATCAAATACTTCCTTTTTGAATTCCCAAAATATAAATTCGTAAGAGATTAAAGAAACATCTTTTAAGAATATTTTAAAATAATGATGTTTTTATAGATAACACTAAAAGTCAAATTCACTGTATTTCTATGAGTAATAATAAAGTTCAAATATTCGATACCACATTAAGAGACGGAGAACAGGTCCCTGGATGTAAATTAAATACGCAACAGAAACTAGTTATTGCAGAACAACTCGACCTTTTGGGTGTAGATATTATAGAAGCAGGATTCCCTGTTTCGAGCCCGGGAGATTTTACTTCGGTAAGTGAAATAGCCAAAATCGTAAAAAATGCAACTGTATGTGGATTAACCAGAGCTGTAGAAAAAGATATTAAAGTTGCTGCAGAAGCTTTAAGTTATGCAAAAAGACCTAGAATCCATACAGGTATAGGTACTTCTGAGTCTCATATTAAATATAAATTTAATTCTACTCAAGATAAAGTAATAGAAAAAGGAGTAGCTGCAGTTAAATATGCAAAATCCTTTGTAGAGGATGTTGAGTTTTTTGCAGAAGACGCCGGGAGAACTGATAATGAATTTTTAGCTCGTGTATGCGAAGCTATGATCAAAGCTGGTGCAACTGTACTTAACATTCCTGATACAACCGGGTATTGTTTACCAGAAGAATACGGTGCTAAAATTAAATACCTTAAAGAAAATGTAAAAGGTATAGATAATGTTATTATTTCTTGCCACTGTCATAATGATTTAGGTCTTGCTACTGCAAATTCTATCGCAGGAGCAATTAATGGTGCTCGACAAATTGAATGTACAATTAACGGTATTGGTGAACGCGCAGGCAATACATCTCTAGAAGAAGTAGTTATGATCATGAAACAACATCCGTATTTAAATTTAAATACCGATATTGATTCTAAATTATTATACAGTACCAGCCAAATGGTATCTGATCATATGGGTATGATGGTACAACCCAACAAAGCAATTGTTGGGGCTAATGCTTTTGCTCATAGTTCGGGAATACACCAGGATGGAGTAATTAAAAACCGGGAGACTTATGAAATTATTGATCCCGAGGAAGTTGGAGTTACAGAATCTGCTATTGTGCTTACTGCCAGAAGTGGTAGAGCTGCACTAGCTTATAGAGCCAAAAAAGTTGGTTACGAATTATCCAAACTTCAATTAGATGATGTTTATTCAGAATTTTTGAAATTTGCAGATCGTAAGAAAGAAGTTATCGATGAAGATATTCATCAAATTATGAAAAATACTAATGTAGCTACCGTAGTAGCATAAATAATACTAAAAGCCTACAAAAGCATTATTCCTTTTGTAGGTGTTTTTTATATACATATGAAGAAAACTTTATTTGACAAAGTATGGGATGCACATGTAGTCAAAGAGATACAAGACGGCCCACAAATATTATATATTGATAAACATCTAATCCATGAGGTTACCAGCCCACAAGCATTTGGAGAATTAGAACAACGTGGGATTCCTGTTTTTAGACCCGATCAAATTGTAGCTACTGCAGATCATAATACTCCTACAGAAGACCAACATCTTCCTGTTAAAGATGCATTATCCAGAAATCAACTCGAGCAGCTTACCAAAAATTGTGAGAAAAATGAAATTACATTATATGGGCTTGGTCATAAATATAATGGTATTGTTCATGTAATGGCACCAGAATTAGGTATTACACAACCTGGAATGACTATGGTCTGTGGTGATAGCCATACATCTACACATGGTGCATTCGGAACCATTGCTTTTGGTATAGGAACCAGTCAGGTAGCACAGGTATTTGCCAGTCAGTGTTTACTACTTCAAAAACCAAAAAGCCTTAGAGTTAATGTAAATGGGCAGTTAAAACCTGGCGTATTACCAAAAGATGTAATTTTATATGTGATCGCAAAACTTGGTACCAATGCCGGTACTGGATATTTTTGTGAATATGCTGGTAATGTATTTGAAGATATGTCTATGGAAGGCAGAATGACTGTCTGTAATATGAGTATCGAAATGGGTGCTCGTGGAGGAATGATTGCCCCAGATGAAACTACTTTTGAATATATAAAAGGAAAAGAATTTGCTCCTACAGGAGTCGAATTTGACAAAAAAGTAGCCTACTGGAAAACATTACCTACAGATAAAGATGCTGTGTTTGATAAAGAGTATCATTTTGATGCAGCAGATATAGAACCCATGATTACTTATGGTACTAATCCAGGAATGGGAATCAAAATCTCAGAAAATATACCTGTAGAAGATAATGCTTCATTCGAAAAATCTTTAGCTTATATGAATTTTGAGAAAGGACAATCTCTCGTGGATCAAGAAGTAAATTATGTTTTTATAGGAAGCTGTACTAATAGTAGAATCGAAGATTTTAGAATTGCTGCAAACTATATTAAAGGTAAGAAAAAAGCGAATAATGTAACTGCTTGGTTTGTTCCGGGATCGCAACTTGTAGCACAGCAAATCGTTGAAGAAGGATTAAAAGATGTTTTTGAAAACGCTGGATTTCAATTACGACAGCCTGGATGCTCTGCATGTCTGGCAATGAACGATGATAAAATTCCGGAAGGAGAATACTGTGTATCCACTTCTAATCGAAATTTTGAAGGACGACAAGGACAAGGTGCAAGGACAATTTTAGCAAGCCCTCTGGTTGCTGCAGCTACAGCTATAGAAGGAAAAATTATTGATATTACTAAACAATTAAATTAATTATGGATAAGTTTACCAAACTAACATCCTCTGCTATACCATTATCTATAGAAAATGTAGATACAGATCAAATCATACCAGCGCGGTTTTTAAAAGCTACTAGTCGCGATGGATTTGGAGAAAATTTATTTAGAGATTGGCGCTTTCATAAAGATGGAAATATAAATCAGGATTTTGTATTAAATGACACTAGTTATAAAGGTAAAATATTAGTTGCAGGAGATAACTTTGGGTGTGGTTCTAGTAGAGAACATGCTGCATGGGCAATCAACGACTTTGGTTTTAAAGTAGTGGTATCTAGTTTTTTTGCAGATATTTTTAAAGGAAACGCTCTTAATAACGGGGTATTACCCGTTCAAGTAACTCCAGAATACCTACAGGACTTATTTAATGAAATTGAAAAAGATGCTAATTCACAAATTGAAGTAGATCTTGAAACTCAGAAAATTACTATTCTTGCTACTGGTTCTTCTTCAACTTTTGAGATTAACCCATACAAAAAAACCTGCCTTATGAATGGCTATGATGATATTGATTTTTTAATCAGTAATAAAGCAGAAATAGAAGAATTTGAAAACGAAAGAATATAAATATATATAAGTTGTCAGGCAGAGCTGGTCGAAGCCTTATAAACTATAATCAAGAACAAAAAAACACTTCGACAAGCTTAGTGTGACAAAAAGAATAAACTTATGAAATTAGATATCGCAGTATTATCAGGAGACGGTATTGGCCCAGAAGTGACCGCACAGGCTATAAAAGCATTAGAGGCAATCGCACATAACTTTGATCATTCCTTTATCTTTAAAGAAGGATTAGTAGGCGCTATTGCCATTGACAAAACCGGAACCCCATTACCAGACGAAACATTAGAACTTTGTGTACAAACAGATGCTGTTTTGTTTGGTGCAATTGGTGCTCCAAAATATGATAACGACCCTAGTGCTCCGGTTCGTCCAGAACAAGGGCTGTTAAAATTACGAAAAGAACTTGGGCTTTATGCTAATATTCGCCCTGTAAAGGCCTATTCTACCTTAATCGACAAATCACCTCTTAAACGTGAGATTATCGAAGGAACAGATATTTCTATCTACCGTGAATTAACAGGTGGTATTTATTTTGGCGAAAAAAGATTAAGTGACGATGGTAACGTTGCTTCTGATCTTTGTGAATATTCTAGAGAAGAAATTGAACGTATCGCTCATTTGGCATTTAAAGCAGCGCAAAAGCGAAGAAAAAAACTTACTCTTGTAGATAAAGCAAATGTATTAGAATCATCTCGCCTATGGAGAAAAGTAGTTACCGAAATCGCTGCTGCTTATAGCGATGTAACCTTAGACTTTTTATTTGTGGATAATGCTGCAATGCAAATGATACTCAACCCTAGTCAGTTTGATGTAATTCTTACCGAAAACATGTTTGGTGATATTATTTCTGACGAAGCTAGTGTGATTGGTGGATCTATTGGTCTCTTAGCGTCTGCTTCTATTGGAAATACATGCTGTATGTTTGAGCCTATACATGGATCTTATCCACAGGCAACAGGAAAAGGAATAGCTAATCCAATTGCTGCGATATTATCTGCCGCTATGTTATTAGAGCATTTTAATTTACTGGGAGAAGCCAATGCCATTAGAGATGCTGTAGAAAAAGCATTAGAATTAAATCTTACTACTTCTGATTTAAATCCTAGCAACCCGCTTACCACAGAAAAAGTAGGAGATTTTATTGCTGATTACATATTAAATCCTGAGGATTCTAATATCAATTTTGAGAATATACACGTAGGGCAATCTACGATTATATAAATTTTAAATAATGATTCTGTTTTAAGAAGCAATCAAAGAGGTGTCTTTGGTTGCTTCTTCAATTTTATAACCAACAACAATACAGATAAAACTATAGTCTGAATAGAAGACATTTTATCCATACTTCCCCAATAACTTTTCTACACATAATTTATACACGAACAGGGTTCTAGTTCTCAAACTTCAAATAATGTGTGTTGTTATTTTTATTATTAAATCATTATATAATTCACTAAAAAACAGCAAACAACCACGTTTCAATTGTTAAAACAATACAAAATTATCAATTACTAACACTATATTATCCCATATTTTATTCCCTATAATTTTGATGGTATTATTGTTAATATAAATACAAACTAACTCTAATATTTTCAATCTTATAACCAATGAAACACAAACTCCAAACAGTAATCTCCTTCATACTATTTTGTATGTTGGTAAGCTTTAGCCATGCGCAAAACAGATGTGGCACAAAATTATCGCCCGAAGAAGAAGTTAATTTTAAAAAAACAATCAGTAAAGTAAAGACGTTTAAAAAAACTGGGGTACAGAGTAAATCTGCTGCAACTCCATATGTTATCCCTGTAGTATTTCATATTTTACATAACGGAGGAGGCTCTGTTAGTAAAGCAGACATGAAATGTAGAATTGATGATGTCTTTAAAACAATTAATGGAGATTATAACGGTACATTCCCTGGGTTTAATCAAATCGACCCCAGATTCGAATCTATTAAAGATAAAATGAATATTGAATTTATACCGGCCTCTGTAGATCCTGATGGAAATGCGATGGATACCCCCGGTATGGATTGGCAAGCTAATGCTAATATTGCATATGGTTATGACCCTAACATTTATAAATATATGTGGTGGGGCAAAAAAAACAAATACTATTTAGACGTAGTTGTTGTAGATGCTCCTAATGAAAAAGGAGGTACCAATGGGTCAGGACATGCCTTTCTTCCTATTCAGGATGTAATACCTCATGTAACTTATAATTGGAGGTATGTTGGTAGTACCTGCGGATCACAATCTGCACCTGGATTTGAAAAAGTAATGACTCACGAATTTGGTCACTATTTTGGATTAAGACATACATTTTATGAAAGTTGTGATGTTACTAATGATGGAATCGATGACACTCCCCCAACCACACAAGCAGAAGGATGTGAAAGAGATAAACTAAATAATTGTGGTGTATATGCGAATCTTGAGAATCATATGGACTATAATACCAGTTGCCAGAATATGTTCACAAAAGGGCAAGTAAGTGCGATGACTTATTGGTTAGAAGATAGTACTGAAGCACTATATTCCAGACGTTTACTTTGGCAGGATAGTAATTTAAGCTCTGTAGGAATACTTAAAAGAACTCCAATAGCAGATTTTGCAAGCGATTACACAGCTGTTTGTAATGGGGCATCTATTACTTTTGAAGACCTTTCATTAGGCTTACCTACTTCTTGGCAATGGCAATTCGAAGGAGGATCACCATCAACATCTGCAGAAAAAAATCCTGTAATACGATATGATAATTCTGGAATATACAAAGTTCGACTGATTGCAAGTAATGACTCTGGACAAAACACAGAAGAAAAAACCAGTTATATCTATATAAATCAAAAAACATCATCGGGACTGTCAGAAAATTTTCAAGGACAATTCCCTCCTACAGAGTGGGATATTATTAATCCTGATAAAGGATTTGGTTGGGAAAAAAGAAGTGATGCCGGAAATGGAGACAGTTCTAGTATTATAATGAATAACTCTGATAATGCTATTGTAGGAGAAGAAGATTTTCTTAGATTACCATATTATGATTTCTCTTCGGCAAAAAATAGTCAGATGTATTTTGATCTTGCCTACACAAAGTTTGATGATGCCAGTCCCGACAAATTGAAAGTACAAGTATCTAAAGATTGCGGAAACTCATGGACAGATGTTTATTCTAAAACACATACAGAATTAGAAACCAAAAGTGTAACCACTGGCCTTTCTAACGGTTGGACTCCTAAACAAGAATCTGATTGGAGAAAAGAAGTCATTGACCTTAGTGCTTATGATGGTGAATCTGAAGTAACCATTAGGTTTATGAATATATCGGGATACGGAACCAGAATATGGATAGACAATATTAATATCTTAATTAATAACGATACCACTCCGGTTTCTGACTTTTATTCTAACAAAAGAGTTTCTAATTGTAATAGTACCGAAATCTCTTTTAAAGATGTTTCTGTAGGAAATCCTACTTCATGGAATTGGACATTCGAAGGAGCCACTCCTTCATCTTCGACAGATAAAAATCCTAAAGTAACCTATAACAATCCGGGGTCTTACAACGTATCCCTTACGACAAGTAATGCTAATGGCACTGGTAATACAGTGGCAAAAAATGCATACATAACGGTTACAAATCCAACAAAAAACTCTTTTACAGAAGGGTTTGAAGGGAGTTTCCCGCCATCTGGATGGGAAATCATAGATAATGACGGAGAATTAGCCTGGGAAAAAAGTAATGCTGCAGGTCGAAACTCTTCTTCTTGTATGATTATGAATAATACAGATAACGAAGAAATAGGAGAAATAGATGAAATTATTCTTAACCCTATAGATATGTCTGGTGGTGAAACTACCTTTTCTTTTGATTTGGCGTATACCAAATTTGATAATGACAGTAAAGATAAATTAAGAATATTGGTGTCTACCAATTGCGGAAGCTCCTGGACAGAAGTATATTCAAAAACCCATACAGAGTTAGAGACCGTAGCAACAACAGACGATCCCGATACCTGGATTAATGAAATTAACCTGTGGGTACCCACACAAGATTCACATTGGAGAACAGAGAATGTATCATTATCTCAATTTAGCGGAAAAGAAAATGTATTGATCAAATTAGAAAATACATCTGGATACGGAACTAGAATTTGGATTGATAATCTGAAATTCGATATTGAAAATTCTAGTGGAAACAATTTATCAGCACCAACAGGATTAGTGGCATCTAATGTGTCAGAAACATCATTAACGCTGTCCTGGGACCCTGCTCCAAGCAACGAACAAGTAGTTGGCTATGATATATATCAGGACAATGCCATCGCTACATCTGTAACAGGAACATCTGCAAATATTACAGGATTAACTGCAAATACAGCATATCAATATAAGATAAAAGCTAAAGATGCATCAGGTAATACTTCTGAGTTTAGCAATATCGTAAACGTTACTACTTCTAGCGAACCAAGCCCTACTTGTACAGATGGGATTCAAAATGGAGATGAAACCGGAATAGACTGCGGAGGCTCTTGTGAACCATGTAACCCTTCGTCTTATTGTTCTTCTAATGGAAGTAATCCTAATGATGAATACATTAGCCGTATACAATTAGGAAATATTGATAAAACTTCTACAGCAGGGAATGGTGGGTATAGTGATTTTACATCAGAGTCTACACCACTACCAAAAGGAGTAGCTCAAACGATTACGATTACTCCAACATGGTCATCAACTGTGTACTCAGAAGGATACAGTGTATGGATTGATTACAATCAAGATGGAGATTTCGAAGATTCTGGTGAACAAGTATTTAGTAAAAGCCCTTCAAAAGACACTTCAATAAAAGGAGAGTTTACTGTACCAGGTGGAGCAAAAAATGGAAATACGAGAATGAGAGTATCTATGGCATACAATAAAATACCTGATACTTGTGAAACATTTGATTACGGTGAAGTTGAAGACTATACCGTTTCTATAGAAGGAGCAACATCTAACCCTACTTGTACCGATGGTATCCAAAATGGAGATGAAACCGGGGTAGATTGCGGTGGAAGCTCTTGCTCCCCATGTAATAATACCGATGGAATTGTTTATGTAGATATCGAAGATCTTACAGTTACTTCATCTAATACCTGGGAGTTTTTCCGTATCGAAGTTGGTGATAATAGAGATTATGGCGCCTGGTACACTAGTAATTCGGTACGATTAGTTACATATGATAAAGATATTGTATGCCAAGGAAATGAAGGTAATATAACTCTAATTGGTGAAGGTGAAGGAATTGATGGTTCTGATAATTTTATAGCAAAATCAAACAGCTATACTATAAGTTCGTCTTCTTATACAACTTGGAATGGTAAATCAGGATTTATTGGATTTACCTTTAAGATAAATGGAAATACACATTATGGATGGTTTCATATATCTGTAGCTAGTAATGGTTTATCTTATACAATACTGGATTATGCATATAACAAGAAACCAAATGAGATCATTTATACCCGATCTTCAAATGCAATAAATAGCATAGCAAACAAAGGAATTTCTGAAAACAAAACATTCACATCTCCTAATCCCTTTACTAATACTTTTGTGATTAACACTTCAAAACTTGACAAAACTAATATCACGGTTAAAGTATTTGATATACATGGAAAACTTCTGATACAAGAAGAATATACAAAAAACCCTAGATCTATAATTTTAGGAAGTGAGCTTAAAATGTCTGGGATTTATTTTGTTCAGGTACAAACAAATTCAAAAATGGAAACATTAAGAATTCTTAAGTACTAACAATTTTAAATTTATTTTTGAAAAAAAGGCTTGATTATGATATCATAATCAAGCCTTTTTAGTTTTTATAAAATCTTATCGAATAAATTCATCAGATATAGTAGCTTTTTGTATTTTAGAACATATTAGAATTAAAAACTAAGCCTACTTAACATATATAACAAATGAACAGTAAATCTTTTATAATTTTTTTCTTTTTAATGACATGTGCTATTCAGGCACAAGAAATTATCTGTTCTGCAAAAGATAAAGAAATCTTTACTACCAGAATTACAGCTTTAAAAAAAGAAT
The DNA here is from genome assembly GCF_943373825.1 of Aquimarina spinulae. NCBI lineage: Bacteria > Pseudomonadati > Bacteroidota > Flavobacteriia > Flavobacteriales > Flavobacteriaceae > Aquimarina > Aquimarina spinulae. The sequence continues at coordinate 59,228 of NZ_CALSBP010000002.1, forward strand.
ATACTCCAAAAACTGCTTTTGGGGAAACTTTGGTATTTGTTGGAAAAACTTTTTTAGGTACTCCTTATGCTGCCAAAACTCTAGAGATCGGATCAAAAGAGTCGTTGGTGATTAATTTTCAGGGATTAGATTGCACTACTTTTGTAGAAAATGTACTGGTTTTAAGTCTAATGCTTAAAAATGGTAAAGATGATTTTGAATCCTATACCGCTTATCTAGAAAAAATACGTTATAAAAATGGAAAATTAGATGGATATGCCTCGCGACTACACTACTTCTCTGAGTGGATTACTAATAATGAACAAAAGGATATTTTAAGAAATATTACAGGTGATATCGGTGGAATAGAAATAGAGAAAGATATTAATTTTATGAGCACACACCGAGAACTTTATCCTTTTCTTAAAGATGATAAAAACTTTAAAGGAATACAACAATCCGAAATTAATATCAGCCAATCATCGGTATGTTTTTTACCAAAAGATCAGATTAAAGAACATGAAGCATCAATACTATCTGGTGATATCATCGCATTAACTACTTCGATCAAAGGATTAGATATTACCCATACAGGAATCGCTATACGCAAAGAGAATGGGCGAATTCATTTATTACATGCATCATCAAAGGGTCAGGTAGAAATCTCTACGCTTCCATTGGTTGATTATCTTAAAAAGATAAAAAACAATACCGGAATTATTGTTAATCGAGTACTGTAATCTTTTACTAGACTATCTATCTCTTTAATCTTGTATAACTTAACCCAAATTGTTAATTTAGTAGAGCTAAAAAAAGAAGATGTTATTTCCCAGAACAAATATAGAGCAACAATTAGGTAAACTACGGGATAAAGAATTTAATGCCTCTACCTGGAAAGAACAAGTATATACAATCTTATCGAAAGAAGAAAAGCACGAGAATCAAATTCTTAAAAACCTAGAAAATTCTTCTCATGTAGTTCAGAATGTTTTTGATCTTGATCACATAGAAACCCACAGCATATACCATCTGGATCAAATCAAAAAAATCTGTATTACCTATCGATTACGTTTTTTGGATTCTAAATATTTTAAAGGAAAGTTGCCCTTATCTGCAATTTCTGCTATTAAAAACCTTGAGAAGAAACATCAAACCGAACTAAAGGGGTTTAAAATTATTGCGCCATCTAAATTATTTAAATTAGAAAATGCTGATGATCCCCTACTCTTTGCTCCTATGGGTAATGACTATTTTTATTTAGTGCATAAATGGGGAAATGATTTACATCCACTGCGTAAATTGATGATGTGGTTTTTTAAAAGTTTTGAAAATTTACTCTTACTCACTTTTTTAGTAAGTCTTTTACTTACATTTATGGTTCCAGAAGGGATGTTCACTAAACACAGTACTACCTCAACATTTATCATGATTTTATTTTTTATGTTTAAATCGGTAGCAGCCGTGGTGTTATTTTATGGATTTGCGCTTGGAAAAAACTTTAATACTGCCATATGGGACAGTAAATATTTTAATGCTTAAATAAATAACACTATGTTTTCTGAAAGTGAATATGAAAGAGTATATACAGGTAGTTTAATTAACGTTCAGTTTTGTAATTTTACAGGGTTATAATTAAAACAAAACTTTTATAAATGATGATTGAAAGGCTTCAAAATAATGATATAGAAGTATCCAAAAAAATACATTCAGTTTTTCAAGTATCGTACAAGGTTGAGGCAAAATTATTAAATGTTACTGATTTCCCTCCTTTAAAAAGATCTATTGAAAATTATGTAAATAGTAGCACACAGTTTTTTGGATACTTCAAAGATCAGGAGCTAGCTGGAGTAATTGAAATAGAACATAACAATAATTTTACAGACATTAATAGCTTAGTTGTAGATCCAAAATTTTTCCGACAAGGAATTGCACGGAAATTAATGGAATTTGTTTTTAATACATTTGATTCGGATCTGTTTGTTGTTGAAACTGGACTGGAAAACAGACCCGCTACTAAATTATATAAAAACTCTGGTTTTAAAGAAGTTAAACAATGGGATACTGACTTTGGGGTTAGAAAAATAAAATTTGAGCGCAGAATAGGAAAATAAATAACTAAGCACAATAAAGTGTCCTAAAATTGTATTATAACATATTTCACACTAAATATCACCTAATTAATATTGGCAGTGAATATAAGTTTTGACCTTTACAGTACATTAATTCCAAATGGAAAAGAATTTGAAACCGAGAAGAGAAATAGAATTGCAAAACTGTTCGGAATCGAGGAAATTCGAAAAGGAACCCATGAATTGATTTCTGATTTACAAAAACAAGGGCATAAAATTCATATCTATACGACATCATTTCGAACTAAAAGGAAAATAAGACTGACTTTAAAATATTATGGAATAAAGGTTAATCGAATTGTGAACCAAACGGAAAATCAGAACGTATTAAAATCTCAGAATATAAACTCATCAAAGTTTCCTCCCGCATCTGGTTTTGATTTGCATATTGATGACTTAAAAGGTGTCGGTATCGAAAGTGAGAGATTTAATTTCAAAGTAATTATTGTTAAACCAAGTGACAAAAACTGGATTGAAAAAATTAAAAATGAAATTAAAAATAAGAGGAATCAATGATATATAAAAATAATTGCTCAATTTTGGGCTTAACCAAAAACAATTATTGGTTTACTTATTTCCAATTATCAAACAAAACTTAACCTAAAATTATGGAAAACGAAAATAAATCACCTCGCAAAACCTGGGACTTAATGATCGGTATTGCTCTTGTTTTATTTGGAGGTTTACGATTATATAATAGATTACAAACTCAGACAGAATGGGATTTCAGAGCCATGATAACCGTATTATTTATTGGTTATGGAGGGTATCTAATTTACAAGCATTTTCAAACTCCATCTAAAGATTGAATTGGACCTAGTGTCATCGTTTTTTCTAATAATCGAAATCCTGCAAACACACCATAACCTCCTTCACCTTCTATATTATTAGGCGGTATAATAGGCTGAAAGAAAGGGTTTGATGTTTGATTTTTATTTAAGAAAGAAGCTTTTAAAGTGGTAAAAATAAGCTCGTCTACATTTGCGACTTTTACGGTAACCTCTAAGCTTTCGTTTGTATTAGAGATCGTTCCATTAGCAGATATACCTAATCCATCTCCATTTACATCAGTGGCAAATCTTTCAATATCAAAATTTACAATCGAGCGATTTTCTTCTGTATTATTCGTCACATTAAATAATGCTCCTATGATATAAAAATTATTTTCACCTTTTATATCATCAAAACTTACATTAAGATTCTCTACCACATTACCATCTGCTGCTCTAAACCCAATAGCCGCAGATACGCTTTCTGTTTTCATAACAGGAATAACGCAAGTGGCTTTAAATTCTTTTCCTTCTGCTAAGACATTTAGAGTATATCTTTTTCCCGGTTCTATCAAGAATTCACTAGATGCAATCTGATATAATTTACTATCGCTAGAATATCTTAATTCTACTTCTTCTTGGTTTTCATTTTTGATAACTACTACTGCTTCTTTAATGATTAAAGTATTTACAAAATCTGCTTGTTCGAGTTGTAAAGGTTTATCAAAAACAGATATTGTTTTAGAAACTTCAACTTTGATCATTTCTTCTTCTGGAGATAAAAACCCATTGATCAAAACTAACTTCTCTCCTTCTGGTCTATTTTTTATCTCTTCTTTTAGATCATCGCAACCTAGAACGATAAAACCTATGATTAATAAAATGTATGGTTTCATATACTAAAATTTTAAACTATAATTAAACGACGGAAGAAACTGAAATAAGTATCTTCTATACAAAACATTGGGAGAACTTTGATTTTCGCTAGAAATCTCATAGTAAAAAGGGTTTTTTCTCGCGTATACATTATAAAACGAAAAACCCCAAGTTCTTTCTCTATTACGTTTTGTGATTTTATGAAATTGAATTCCCAAATCTAAACGATGAAAGTTTTCTCCTTTAAAATTATTTTTTTCGGTGTTAAATAGTAATATATTATCATTATTGTTTACATCTTCTATCGGGAAATTATCGCCTGCAGCTACTCCTAAGGTATTAGGGAGGTTGTAATTAATCCCTGATGTAAATAACCAATTACCAGAAATTGTTATTCTTTTACTAGGCTTATAAATCCCTACAACAGAGAAATCATGTCTTCTATCATAACGTTCATTAAATATCTTTCCTCCATTTAAATCTTTAAACTGTCTTCGCGACCATGATAAGGTGTATCCCAACCAACCTGTTAATTTTCCTTTCTTTTTTCTAAGTAAAAATTCTGTTCCATATGCCCAACCTTTCCCAGTAGTAATACCATTTACAAAATCAACAGTTCGAATAAAGCCTGTAATTTCTCTTACGCTTTCAAGACCTGCAAAAGAAGCACCTTCTTTAAACGCTATAATGTCCTTCATTTTTTTATAATACCCTTCGATTGTTAATCCAAATATATTATTATTGAAATCCTTTGCCAGCCCTAAAGCAATTTGTTCAGAAAGCTGAGGCTTTAATCGTTCTGTAGAAGACACCCAAAGATCTGTTGGTAATCCCAAACCACTATTAGATAACCGATGTATGTACTGATTCATTTTTGCATATGAGGCTTTTAATGTAAGTAAAGGATACAGCTTATAAGCAGCAGAAAGTCTCATCTCTGGTTTAAAATAACCTTTAGATTTATGCTGAAAATGACTAAACCTCAAACCTGGATATATGCTAATCTTATCATTAATTCTCCAATCATCTTCTATATATATTGCACTCTCTAAGCTTTTGATTTTTTGTGTATTTACAATTTCATCATCATTAATATTTTTAATATTAATTTCTTTTGGTGTAAAATCATGATAGGTCGATCCAATACCAAACCTAAATGTATGATTAGGTGTGGGATAGTAATTAAAATCAAACTTAACTCCATAATCGTTGATTCCTGAGCTTGTCTTAAACGTAGAACTTCGATTTGCTCTTCCTCTATCATCTTTACTTACTGTAAATTTATAATTACTAAATATTAATGATGTATTAGAGAAGAGCTTATTATTAAATTCATGATTCCAACGTAAAGTAGAAGTTATATTTCCCCAAAGTATTTTCTGCTTAGATCTTTCATTCTCAAAAACGCTTCTATTTCTATATTTATCTTGCCCATAGTATGTGCTCCAATACAACTTATTTTTATCATTTATAACATGATGAAGCTTAGCATTGACATCTGTGAAATAATAAGCAAATTTCCCTTCCTTGGTCATTAATGGTAAAAGTAACAGATCTGCATAGGTTCTACGACCACTGATTACAAAGGATGTTTTTCCTTTTTTTATGGGCCCTTCCAACAATAAAGATGAAGAAATCAAACTAATATTTGCTTTACCTGCAAATTTTTCCTTATTCCCATTTTTGGTATTTATCTTCACTACAGAAGATAATCTTCCGCCATACCGAGCAGGAAAACCTCCTTTAAATATTTCAACCGATTTAATAGCATCTCCGTTAAATATAGAAAAAATCCCAAAAAGATGGTTTGAATTATAAACTGTAGCTTCATCCAGTATGATCAAATTTTGATCTGGTGTTCCGCCACGAACATAAAAGCCTGTAGAACCTTCACTACCTGATTGTATTCCTGGTAATAATTGTAAGGTTTTAATAGCATCTTTTTCTCCCAGAATTGTAGGAATATCTTCAAAAAATGAAGGGCTCAGTTTCTCAGAACTCATCTGTGTAATCTGACTTTTACTTGTTTCCTGATCAGAATTTATAATGATTTCATCCAGATATTCAGTCTCTGGTTCTAAATTTAAATTTATCGTAATATCAGAGGTAAGGTCAATGTTTTTCTTAATGTTTTTATACCCTACAAATGAGATTAATATCTGATGATTGCCTTCTGATATAGAAAGAGAATAAAACCCATAATCATTGGTTGTTGTACCTGTATTGAGTTCGGGGATATAAATAGATACACTACCTAGATATTCCTGGCTTCCTTTTTCTGAAATATACCCACTAATGGTGTACTTTTTTGGACGTTTATAGATTAGCAATTTTTTACCCAAAACCTTGAATTGATAGAGTTTCGAGGGAAATAGATTTCTTAATACCTTAGCTAAAGTTTTTTCTTTAACATTAACCGATATGATTTTAGAAATATCAATTGCGCTATCAGAATATCCTATCGTAAAATTTAATTTTGTTTCTAACTCACCTAAAACACTGGCAATAGATACATTTTCTTTTACTAAACTAATTTTTTGATCTAAAATTTCTTCTTGGGTATAACCACTAAACCCTCCAATAAAAAGCACTACAAATAGGGCTCTAATCACTTTTATTCTCACTAGAAAATTAAATCGGCAATTTGATTTTTGCAAAAGGAATAACGTTTTTAAGAATTACATTCTCCACCTTTTATAACAATAGTATTCGAATCAGTTTTTTCATATGTGACATCAAATAATATTTCAAGAGTTTCCAAAACATCCTCAAACGATTCGTTGTCAAAGATAGTGGTTAACGTACAATTAGCAAATTCTTTACTCTCGATAATTATGTTCTTATTGTAATACAGTTCTATATCTTTAATTACTTGTTCTATAGAAGTTTTTTCAAATTTAAGTACCCCAGATTTCCAGGAAAAGAAATTTAGGCTTTCATTTGCAGCTTTTATCAATTTGCCACTCGCCTTTGCTGTTACCATATCTCCCGGAGTTAAAATTTCTTTATAATTTTTTGATGAAAACTCAACACTACCTGTTACTAATACAAGTTCTACTTCTTTTGTATTAATATTATTTTTTAGGTTAAATGACGTACCTAAAACCTTAGTTTGTGTGGCATTAGCAATAACAATAAATGGTTTATCGGGGTCTTTTATAACTTCAAAAAAACCTTCTCCTTTTAGATTTAACCTCCTGCTATTTCCTTTAAAATCCTTTTTATAAGTAAGTTGACTACCCTCATTAAGCCATACTATAGAGTTATCTGGTAATGTAAATTTGTTTTCTGCTCCTGTTTTTGCCAGTAAAATTACTTCAGTATTAAAAAATGTATTAAAATAAAAGCCTAAACCAATTAAAAGTACAATAGAGGCTGCGATTTTAAGATAAACATTATTTAATTTTGGTTTCTTCTTTGCTGTAGCATTTATGCCAGATTCAAATTTGCTCCATTGTTCATCTACATCAATTTTATCAAAATCCTCTATATTTTCTGAAGTACTCCATATGCGTTTAACATCTTCAAAATAGGCTGTATTTGATTCGGATTCGACAATCCAACCCTCTACAAACTTTCGTTCATCATCTTGTACGTCATTTTGTAAATAACGTGTTAAAAGTTGTAGTATATGATCTTCTTGTTCGATATTCATTTCTGAAATTAAAATCTGGCTCTAAAAGTAATAAATTATTAAGATTATGTCGTCAAAACAACTTTAAGTTCGCTTTTTAAATAATAGTCTACTCGATTTTATCTTTTTTGTTTAAAAAGTTTCTTCCACTTCTGTTAATTGATATCCTGCAAAAACACCATATCCATTCTCTCCTTCTATATTGGTCGGAGCAATAACTGATTCTGCAAATGGATCTCCGTCATTAAAATCATTTAAATATGTTGCTCTTAGCGCTTCGTATAATATTTTTTCTGCATTGGCTACCTGAATCTTTAACTTGGGATTAGGTAATGCATTATCAGATAAAGTAAAAAATCCATCTGCTGTGATTACAGAATTTTCTCTACTTACATCTGTTGCAAACTGTTTAAACTCGAAATTTATATTTTCTACCTGGTTACTAGTTGTGTCTCCTCCATTATCAAAAGACTGAGTAACTATGGCGCCTATGATATAAAAATTGTTTTGATTTTTGATATCCCCTACAGTAACTTTCAACAAGCGATTCTCAGAGAACTCACCTTCTTTTACCTGAATATCCTTCTCTATCCTTTGTACAGCTTCGGTTGGTATTGTACAAGATGCTTTATATTCTTTACCTAGAGCCGTAACTTTCAAAAAGTATTTCTTGCCAGGTGATATTACTAAACCACTTGCCGGTGCTTCGTAGCTTAAAGATGCATCTGTATATACAAGTGCCACCTCATTGTTTTCTTCATCTGTTATCACTACGGTAGCATCTTTAATAACCATATCCTTAACATTAACTGTACTTGATGCTCTTGATTTAGATCTTGACACCTGTACTTTTAGTGTGGTATCTTGTGGTGATAAATAACTATTAATAACTACAAGCTCTTGTTTTTCTAATAAATCACTTGCATCTACGCTCGTCTCACAGCTTACTAAACAAATGCCTAGAATTATTAATAGTATACTTGGAAAATATTTCATCTGTGTATCTTTATATTTTTCTAATAATTTTGACCTTGTTGATTTCACTTTTTAGAATTTATAGGTATAATTAATTGATGGAATAAACTGTAGGATTGATACTTTTTTAAGTTTAGCATCATCAAAATAATAATAGAAAGGATTTTTTCTTCCGTAAATATTATATATCGAAAATCCCCAGGTACGTTCCCTATTCTTTGAAAATCGTTTATGAAATTGAATTCCCAAATCTAAACGATGATAATTTTCTCCTCTAAAATTATTTCGCTCCGTACTAAAAGGTGTTCCTCCATTAGAGAGATCAGGGATTGTTATCGGAAAATTACTTGTGTTTGATATAGACTCAGTATCCGGAAGGTTAAAGTTATTCCCCGAAGAAAACAACCATGTTCCTGATAGTGTTATACGATCATGAGGTTTATATATACCAACCAAAGAAAGGTCATGTCTCCGATCATATTTTGCAAAGAATTTTCGCCCTTGATTTAGTTCATCAAATTGTCTTTCTGACCAAGATAATGTATACCCAAGCCAACCTGTAAGTTTCCCTGTTTTTTTACGTAATAATAGCTCTGTACCATAAGCCCATCCTTGGCCTGTGGTAATATTTTCTTCCCAATCAATTTCTTTTCCTGTTCCCAGGTCTTCTAATAACAAGAATGAAGCACCTTCTTTATATGCTATCACATCATCCATTTTTTTATAATACCCTTCGACAGTAATAGAATACCCATCATCCATAAAATCTTTTGCCACTCCTAATGCATATTGTTCAGAAACCTGGGGCTTTAATTGATCTGTAGAAGATACCCAAAGATCTGTAGGTAACCCTATTCCTGAGTTAGAAAGTAAATGAATGTATTGATTCATTTTGGAATACGAAGCTTTTAGTGCCAAATCGGGTTTTACATTCCAGGCAATAGTTGCTCTTGGTTCCAGATTAAGGTAATCTGTTGATTTAAACTGAAAATGAGTTAATCTTAACCCGGGAGAGAAACTTAGCGTATTGGTAATTTTCCAATCATCCTCGAGATATAAAGCGCTCTCTAGAGATTCAATTTTTTGTGTGATATCAGAATTACTTTCTCCTGTTTCCCTTATCCTGGATTGTTTTGGTACAAAATTATGATATGTAGATGCCAGTCCAAACCGTATAGAATGCTTAGGGTTGGGATAGTAATCAAAATCTGCTTTAATTCCATAATCATTGATTCCCGAGTTTGTTTTCAATTTAAAAATTTCATTCTGAAACTTTTCATCAACTTTAATTCCAAAGTTATAATTACTAAAAATTAAAGAAGTGTTAGAAAAAAACTTATCACTAAATTGGTGATTCCATCGTAATGTAGAGGTTATGTTACCCCAGAACAATTTTGTTTTTAAGTCGTCTCCTGCTTCCTTTTCGACCGCATGGAATTTATCTTGTCCAAAATAATTACTCCAGTATAGTTTATTTTTTTCATTAAAAACATGGTGTATTTTAAAATTAAGATCCATAAAGTAATATCCCGCTTTTAGATCTGATTTTTGAAAAGGTTTAGACAATAGATCTGCATATGTTCTTCGTCCACTAAAAATAAATGAAGTTTTTCCCTTTTTGATTGGTCCTTCTACCAATAGAGATGAAGATATTAACCCGACGTTTATTTTTCCACTCAGCCTTTCTTTATTTCCGTTTTTTGTATCTATTTTGAGTACAGAAGATAATCTACCACCAAATCTTGCCGGAAACCCTCCTTTAAAAGTTTCTATCGACTTAATAGCATCTCCGTTAAATACCGAAAATATTCCAAATAAATGGTTAGAATTATATACAGGAGCTTCATCTAATATGATCAGGTTTTGATCCGGAGTCCCTCCTCTTACAAAGAACCCTGCACTTCCTTCATTACCTCGCTGAATTCCTGGCAATAACTGCAATGCTTTGATTACGTCTTTTTCTCCCAGAATAGCGGGAATATCTTCTATTTCTGAAGGTTTTATAGACACAACACTCATTTGAGTTACCTGGCTTTCATTCACTCTTCTGTCTCCATCTATAATAACTTCATCAAGGCTTTCGGTTTCTAGTTCCATATCAAAATTAAGTGCGAGATCACTAGTAAGATCAATCGATTTTTTAATGGTTCCATATCCTATAAAAGACACAATCAATTCATGTCTTCCTTCAGGAATAGTAAGTGAAAAGAATCCGTAGTCATTGGTAGTAGTCCCCACTGCACTACCCGGAATATAAATTGATACAGCCGGTAAATATTCCTGACTACCTGATTCTTTTACATACCCACTAATTGTATATTTTTCTACTGTTTTTTGTTGGCTAAATATTTTACTAAAGCCCATAAGTATCACCCAAAAGGCAAGAATTACTTGTTTTGTTTTCAATTTTCTAAAAAGTTTAATGATTATATATTCAAAACACCTATTATGATCAAATCATTGATTTTATATTCTAAGCGATATCATAACACTATTCTTTGAATCCATAATCGTTGAATCTTATGATAATATGAAGTATTGTCAGAACTCTCAGAAACCCACTGTTGTACAAAAATTTCTTCTTCAGGTGTTGCTTTATCCGAAAAATATTTAATTAAAGCATATTCTAAGTTAATTTGGTTGTGCATATTCATAACAGATCTCATTTTAATAAAAATTATATGTTATTTTTTCTTTCTACAACAAAGCATTTTACATTATCTCTGTATAGTTAGTTACCTATATGACGAATAGAAAAGAAGTTACACGTAACTGAAAGTAAAAAAAATGAAAAATAAATCATAAATAACTGATAAACAGCATCATAAAAACAACTAAAACTAATGTTTTTATTTTTTTAAGGGCATTACTGATATGAGTTTCTACTGTTCTTTTGCTAATATTAAGCTCATCGGCAATCTCTTGGTTTGTTTTCCCTTCGAACCGACTAAGCATAAAGATTTTTTGATTTTGATCAGGAAGGGTCTTGATAGCTTTATAGATTTTTTCCTGTAATTCTGTTTTCTCTATTTCTGCATCGTCTTCCTCTATAAGAATAGGCGATTCTTTTTGAATGATATCCTTATGTTGTTGGCGAATATTATGAATTTTGATATAATCAAAACATCGGTTTTTTACAGATGTATATAGGAATGATTTTAAAGAAGTATGGATGATAAGTTCATCTTTTCTTTCATAGAGTTTTATAAACACTTCTTGTGTAATATCTTGTGCTGTATCCAGATCCAAAACATACCTTTTGGCATATATGGTAAGTACTTTAAAATATTGCTTAAATACAGATTCAAAAACTTTGACATTTTTGTTTTTGATTTGTTCTATGATAAGTTGATCACCCAAACGTTGGTTTTGAAAATTATGCTATCAAATATCTTGCAAAGATAAAATTACATTACTATTCTCAAAGAACGAAAAATTCGAGTATATGTTACAAAAATTACCCCCCCCCTTCTCTTATCATTTCTTAATCTAATGCAGAATATAAAAAAGGGGTATTGAAATTTGCTTTCTAATACCCCATTAATAGTAAACAATTAGAAATTAAATCTATATGATATCCCTACTTGCAAAACTTCGTTAAATTGGTTTTTTTCTTTATAAAGAGATTGTTGTGAAAAATTGTGAAAATCTCCATCAAAAACATCTACAGTTCCTCTTTTATATCTGGCCTCTACCCCTATGCCATTTTTAAATTCGTATCCTAAACCAACCGCGATCGAAACATCAATAAAAGTAACATCATTACCTTCATCCCTGTTTACGATTCCTACCGGAGTATCATCTACATCAAAATCAATACCCGGTGCAATTAAAAAATGTAAGCCTGTATTTTTAACAAAAAATTTATTTGTTGCAGATATTGAAAGATAATGAATTTCGACATCGCTCCCAGTAGAAAACTTAGTATTACCTCCTTGATTTGAATATCCGATTTCGGGTTGAAGAGCATAAAGTTTTGAGAATCTGATGTTCAATAATGCTCCTAAATAAACTCCTGGTTTAGTTTCCAAATTTGAATCGGAAAGATTAGAAATATTAACTCCGCCTCTTAACCCAAAAGATGTCTTCTTTTGTGCTGATGCGATTCCGAAAATGCTAATACATGTACATACTAATAAAAGTTTCTTCATTGTAATAAAAAATTATATGTTTTACTTTTTAGAGAATAAAGCATTATGCTTCACCTTTGTTCATTTATCAATATGACGTATAGAAAAGAAGGGACACGTAACCAAAAAGTGATAAAATTTCAAAAAAACTACAAATAGCTAATAGTCAATATTATAAAATAGTCAAAACCTATAATTTTATTTTTACAGTATTAGTCACTAAAATTATTAATCTCCTTTCCTCAATAGTAAACTCTTCAAGTACTATGGGAATAGCGTTTTTTCTGAAGAAGGTTATTCTACATCGTTGTAATCTTATAATTTTTCATACTGTTTATATAAAAAATAATACAAGGATTAACCTTTGTTCATGCATATTTTCACATAACTTTTTGGTTATTTATGTTGTAAACGATTAAGTTTGAAAAACGGAAAACAAAAAAGCAGAACTACTTTATACTAAGTAGTTTGATTTTAGTAAACTTATCAAACGTGGGAAGAAAATCTATACTCAAAAATAGAAAAGAAAAGAACCGAAAAGTAGAACAATGGACCCTGGCAATACTCCCTAAATTGAAGACCGCAGATTTAGGTGAACTAACTATGGATGACCTGGCTTTGCTTATGAAAAAAAGTAAATCTACTATCTATCAATATTTTACTACAAAAGAAGAGATTTTTGAATATATCACACAAGTAAGAATAGATTATTTATACACGTATAAAAATCAGATTACAGAAGAAATTTTGAAATTAGATTACAGATGTGAAACTCTAGGGCGTATTCTTATGGAAGGAGCTAAGGACGTTTCTTCTCTTTTTTTAAGACAATTACAAGAACATTATCCCACAGCATGGAAAATTATTGAAGAATTTTTGTGTGCATTACTCGAAGATCTAAAACAATTTTACATCCTAGGAATAGAAAACAATATCTTTAAGCCCATATCATCTGAGCTTCTTGTTAAATTAGATGAATACTTTATCAGGCAATTAATTACTGACGATAATTTCTTTGATCAGACTGAAGAAACATTAGAATCTATAATGAGAGATTACATGTTTTTAAAATTTGAAGGGTTAAAAAAATAAGTATACCTATAAGCAGAAACTTATAGGTATACCATATCTTAGCGTTATAACAAAATAAGTTTATCTAATAACGATTCTTGTTGTATTTGTTATCCCACCATCTCCAAAAACCTTAACCAAATACATTCCTGATTTAAGATTTTCTAAGGACAACGTTTGTTGAGATTCATTTAATGTTCCAATTCTTTTTGAGTATACGAGTCTACCACTTATCCCATATATTTCGACCACGCTGTTGTTCATTGTGGTTCCTGATGAAATCTGTACCTCTCCATTAGAAATTGTTGGATATAAAAGAGCACCTTCTGAACTTCGAGGAGGTTGCACTATTTCTTCCTGTTCTTCTGCTACCAATTGTTCTTCTGGTGCATTTATAGAGCGAATAGCCCAACCAAAAGACGTAAATAAAGGATCAGAAATTAATCGAAAACGTACCGCAATAACATCTCCTTCCTGAAAAAAGTCTAATAAATTGATTGATTGTTCTTTAAACAACTCATCATTTATTGTTGGAGAGGGCCCAGAATTAAAAGCATCTGTCCATTCTGGAAATCTTTGTGCATCATAGGTATCTAATCGTACCCAATCTTTTAAGTTACTAGAAGCTTCTATTGCTACAAAATCATAAAATTGACCCGGTGCAGGATCAAATTCTGTGATTGCAACATCCTCGTATGTAAAATTTCCATTCTCTGCATTAACGATAATAGGGTGCCTTAAAACAGTACGATATTCTGAATCATTTAAATAGGGATGATCAGAATTATTAAGAACCGCCTGACTTACTGTTTCATTAATTGTATTGATCACAAACTCTCCTCCAAAAGTATATACATCAGACATCTCAAAAGTTGCAATAGATACAAGATTTTTTGGAACTGTATAGTTTATAATATCAAATGATGCCGACGAAGCAACAGATGCATCTCCTGTACTATCAACGGCTTTCAATCCAACAGTATGATTTCCTTCTACCAAATTTTCTATCGTATAAGTAAACTCGGTACCTTGCACGATATTATCTGTAATTTGGGCGATTTCTTCTCCATCTAAATACACTACTATTTTCTCTATATCTTCATTTTCCTGTACATAGGTAATCGTTGCATTCTGATTTTCTACAGATTCTTGTGTCGAAGCCGTAATTGTTGGAGGTGCGTAGTATGTAGGAGGTTCATAGCCTTCTAGTTCCTCAAGAGTAGCGGTCCAAACTCCTCTACCATGAGTTGCCATAACTACTTCATCATTTACAATTTTCATTTGCCAAACAGAAAAAGCTGGTAATCCGGCCAAGAGAGACCAGTGTGCTCCTCCATCTAATGTTTGAAACACTCCAATATCTGTACCTACCCAAATTCTATCTTCATCAAAAGGCATTTCTACCAAACTATGTATTGCAACATCCGGAAACCCTCTGTCTTCTCCTGTAGAAAACCCAGAGATATCAACCCAGGTTTGCCCTAAATCTTCTGTTTTTAATATTTTGGCGGCTCCCTGCCCAGAAAATAACACATAAGCTCTATTCTCATTTGTAGAAGAAGTTTCTACTCCTGAAATAAAATAATTATGACTAACACCATCTCTTGGGTCAGAGAATAAACCCGTAGACTCATAAGACACTCCATTATTCTTAGAAACATGAATCACATAGCTTCCTGATTCTGTCATTGCATTACCAGCCCATACAATATCTGGGTTAGCTGTTGACACAGAAACATCTAATGAACTTGAAGCTCCTACAGAAAAATTATTTGGAATAGAAGTTAACTGCCATGATTTTGCAAAATCAGGAGATCTCCATACTCCACTAATAGAAGGACTAAAAATTACATTAGGATTATTATTTGAATTTGTAATTTTAGAGTAAAAAGGAGATGTTCCCGCACCCGATTCTCCATGCCTTGCATTATACCCTTGGCCATTCTCATAGCGTACAAAACCATTATATTGAGAACCACCTATAAACTCATCAGGGTTGTCATAATTCCATAATACTTCAAACCCATCTCCTCCGATGATAAACTGATATGAAGTTTCATCGTTTGCTCCATTCTCGGTAAATGATATCCAGGTTCCATTATCCTGTGCACCAGCCATATAATCTTCTGTTCCATTACGTTTATCGGCTCCATAAAACTGCGTACAGTTAAGTCCTACTGCAGAAGCAGACCAATCATTAAGCGTGGTTCCTGGCTCAAATAGATAATCGGTATGATATATACCTCCATCATTAGCAAGGATTAATTTAAACTTTTTTTCTTTTCTTTTCTTAATCCATGTTAGACCATGTTGATCTACGTGAACATAATTATTTAATTCACCATTATAACCTGCTGCGATGGGCTGAAAAGTATAACTCACTGGTCCATCTTTACTTTTAGTTTTGGTTCCAGTTCCTGCTTTAACTATTTGTACTCTATGCATCACTACTCCTCCTGCATAAAAAACATTTTCATTAAAAGGATGCGCTCGTATTATATTGTCATACCAGCCTTGCCCTGTAATTAAATTTCCTGCTGCGGGAGTTCCTTCATAACCAATTAATCTAAATGTTTCTCCTGCATCACTGGTAAAGTAAAAATCGGTATTCACTGCAGTAGTTGCTCCTCCATTACCTGTGTACACCGAAATGAAAACCCTATTTGGATTAGCTGGAGAGACATCAAGCTCAAAACGTGAATGGTTTGAGTTATAATCATCCCTATTTAACACTAAGTCCCATGTTAATCCACCATCTATACTTTTTATTACTCCTACACTGTTTACGCCTCCATACAGAGTATTAAAATTAGTGGGGTCATAATTAAGATCCTGAACATTTCCTCCACTATACGTATTCTGCCATGTTACTCCTCCATCTGAGGTAACATAGACACCGTTTCTACTTGCAACAACAAGATTATTTTCATCTTCAGGATTTAAGGCTAATCGACCAACTCCTCCAAAACTTTTGGTATTATTAAGGTATTCCCAACTACGGCCTCCGTTTTCGCTTTTTAAAATTCCAACCCCTCCAACTGCATCTAGGTTGTTAAAAGGCTCTCCTGTTCCCAGATATAATGTTTCTGGATCACTTGTTCCCACTGCAACTGTAGATGTAGACAGGTTAGGTATTTTATAATCTGTAAGATTTTCCCAGGTGGTTCCAGCATCTTCGGTTACCCAAAGTCCACCACCAACGGTACCTGCATACCATTTATCATCATTATCGGGGGCTACTACAATACCACGTATCCTACCTGGTACATTTACAGGCCCTCTTTCTTTCCATTTAATAATACTAGAGTTCTTGGCAATAGACCTATTTTTCATCGCTTTTTGATGCTCTGTCATCAAGAAACCATCTTTATATGTAGATTCTTCGGCACCAATAGGTTTTAAAAGGTTTGCCTTATACTCTGCGATGATTTCAATTCCTTTCTTCTTGTTATAATCTTTCTTTTTTTTGAGTTTTTTAGAAGTTTCTACAGTGCTTATTTCAGTGAGTTTTTGTTCTTGATTTTTATCGCACGAAGAATAAACGATTAGTAGAAAGATAAGAACAGCCAATTTTCGAAAATAAAATTTGTGTGTCATGAGTTAGTTGTTTAAATTAATAATTGTTATTTGTGTTTGAGTCTTTGACAGAAGTAGATCATCAGGATTTTCAGAAGTCGGTTTTTGTTCCATCCCGATGTAAGGAACAAGTTTTATAGAGGTATCATCATTCCAATCAACATTAGCCCCTCTAAAATAGCCTTGTTTTATAATTTTTTTTGTTACAGCGTTATATACAGTATATTCAAAATGAGTAGCTGGATCTCCTGGCTTTATTATCTTTTTAATATGAAGCTCCATCGACTTATTTCTGTTTGGTTTTGAAATAATCATATCATTTTTCATAGGTGTAACGGGCTGATGTGATGGTTTATCTTGCGTAGTTTTATTTTCTGCAGTTTTACACTGAGCAAAAGAAAATATGGTTAAACCAAAAAAAAGGATACTTATGATTTTTCTCAATAACATCGATACTTTTTTATAAATCGCTTGTGAAAGTTTCATTAACTATACGTTAAACCGGTAATTACTTTCGACTTTTGGGGAAGGAATATGGTGAAAGCTTATACTTTTATATAAATAATAAAAGACAACCGCATAACATACCTCTAAAATAGTTTTTATTTTTTTAAAAATCAACAACTTACTTATTGATTTAACAAAATAAATGTAGCTTAGTTTTATGCATACAGAAAGTTTCTGGACGATGATTTTTTAATTTAAAATCCAGATATGTTACTAAACGATCACAACTAAAGTTTTAAGGTTTTATCAATTTACACATTAACTTATGCTATAGGCAGAGTTAATCTCGTGTTTTGAAATTATCTTTTAGATTTTTCAAAACAGAGTTATACTCCTAAATTTCCTTATTAGGGAATACTATATATATGGAAAGATTTATAGAATTATAAGATACAACTCTAAAATTAATTTATTATTTACTGATTTTGGCAATAAAATTAAACATTTACACCATACATTTTTTCTCGTAGTTCTTTAATTTTTGGGTCACTCATATACTCATCAAATGTAGCATAACGATCTATAACTCCGTTTGGTGTTAGTTCGATTACCCTGTTACCCACAGTTTGAGCAAACTCATGATCATGAGTAGTAAATAAGACTGTACCTTTAAATTTTTTCAATGAATTATTGAATGCAGTAATTGATTCTAAATCAAGGTGATTTGTAGGCTCATCCAGCATCAATACATTTGCTCTTGTCATCATCATTTTAGATAACATACAACGAACTTTTTCACCTCCAGATAATACATTTGATTTTTTTAATGCTTCCTCGCCACTAAAAATCATTTTTCCTAAGAACCCTCTAATAAATACTTCTTCTCTTTCTTCTTCTGTAGTTGCCCATTGGCGTAACCAATCGACTAGTGTAAGGTCATTCTGAAAGTATTCACTATTATCTGCTGGCAAATATGATTGCGTAGTAGTAATCCCCCAGTTAAATTTACCAGAGTCTACTTTTTGTTTATCATTTAGTGCCTGATAAAATGCGGTTGTAGCTCTTGAGTCTTTAGAGAAGATAACAACTTTATCTCCTTTGGTTAAATTAATATCAATATCTTTAAATAATGTATCCCCATCCTGGCTTGCGGCTAATCCTTCTACATTAAGGATTTGATCACCTGCTTCTCTATCTCTTTCAAATATTATAGCAGGATAACGACGACTTGATGGCTTAATATCTTCGATATTAAGTTTTTCTATCATTTTTTTACGGGAAGTAGCTTGTTTAGATTTTGCTACGTTAGCACTAAACCTCGCAATAAATTCTTGTAATTCCTTTTTCTTCTCTTCTGCTTTTTTATTTTGTTGGGCTCTTTGTCTTGCAGCTAATTGAGAAGATTCATACCAAAATGTATAATTACCGCTGTAATGATTAATCTTACTAAAATCAATATCTGAAATATGTGTACATACGGCATCCAAAAAGTGACGGTCGTGAGATACTACAATAACTGTATTATCAAAGTTTGCCAAAAAGCTTTCTAACCATGAAATAGTTTCATAATCTAAGTCATTTGTTGGCTCATCCATTATTAAAACATCTGGATTACCAAACAAACATTGAGCTATCAATACTCGTACTCGTTGTTTCGTATCAAGATCAGACATTTGTGTATAATGCAATTCTTCTTTGATACCTAAGTTAGAAAGCATTGCTGCTGCATCACTATCGGCATTCCAGCCATTCATTTCTTCAAACTGTACCTGCAACTCCCCTATCTTCTCTGCATTTTCATCTGTATAATCTGCATAAAGAGCATCTATTTCTTTCTTTATTTTATAGAGAGGTTTATTCCCCATAATTACTGCTTCTAATACCGTATACTCATCATATGCGTAATGGTTCTGTTCTAAAACAGACATTCGTTTACCTGGCTCTAGATGTACATGCCCCGATGTAGGCTCCATCACACCAGAAAGAATTTTAAGAAACGTAGATTTCCCAGCGCCATTGGCACCAATAATACCATAGCAATTACCTTGTGTAAAAGAAGTATTTACTTCATCAAAAAGTATTCGTTTACCAAATTGAACAGAAAGATTAGAAACTGATAGCATGAGTATGAAAAATTGTAAGGTTTAAATTTGCGGCAAAAGTAGAAAAATGGATTCAGAACCTGAAACAATCTATCATTAATTTAGAAGTTTATCCTGTAGTTTATTTATCATCAAAAATCCAAAAATTGAAAATTTTAATAGCTCAATTCGTTAATATGCATAGAATTAACTTATAATTAACAACCGCAATAGGTGTTTCCCTTTATTTTTGGACACAGAGTAAGTTAATTTTATAGCGCCAAAAATGCAATTTTCAGTACTAAGATATTTTATTCAAGTTTCTTTTTTATCATGCTTTGTATGTAGTTGTGGTTCTTCTGAAAAAGACAAAAAAGAGTATACTTATTTTGGTGGTGAAATCGTAAATCCTAATACAAACTATGTTATTTTATCTAAAGGTTACGATTATAGAGATACAATACAATTAGATAAAAATAATAGATTCCTACACAAAATAGAGAATTTAGAAGATGGATTGTATTCTTTTAAACATAATCCAGAATATCAGGTGGTACTCCTTGAGAAAGGAGATAGTGTATTAATTCGCTTAAACACTTTAGAGTTTGACGAATCTCTAGTTTTTACTGGTAAGGGTTCAGGAAAAAATAATTTTTTAATCGATTTGTTTTTACAAAACGAAATTGAGAGGGAACATTTAAAAAGAACAGGCTTCATGCAGTCTGCTTCGTATTTCAAAAAAAAGCAAGATTCTTTACTAAACATAAAATCGGATACTTTTGAAAAGTTAATCAACAAAAATGAGTTGAGTAATTTAGCAAAAAAACTTACTCAAGCTAGTTTCATATTTGAATACTACATGAGACATGAGTTCTATTTTACCAGTCGTTATAAAATGGGAGGTCCTGATGCAACTAAAGAATTATCTGCCTCTTTTTTTAATTATAGAAACCAGATTGATTTTAATGATGATGAATTAAAAAGACTATATTCTTATAATTGGTTTTTAAATTGCTACTTCACTAATGCTTCTATTTCTAATAATGATAATCGATTACAACACGACAATAATTTAGAGAGCTTTATTTACAAACTGGATTTAATTAACAATGTTGTAGAGCATTCATATATTAAAAATAACTTATTAAGGAGGTCTACAATTCGTTTTTTACTCGATGACAGTAAAAATAATAAAGAATCAAACATAGCTTTAAAACATTACCTTTCTGTAAGTACTAATAATCGATCACAAAAAGAATTAAAAAAACTTGCCAGACATATTTCAAAATTAAGACCCAATAAAGTTATTCCTGATCAGGACTTAATTACTTCAAAAGGGGAAACCGTGAAATTGTCGTCACTTTTTAACAAACCAGTTACTGCCTTGTATTTCTGGTCGATAGAAAGTAAAGATCATTATGTAAAGGCCCATGAAAAAGCAACCTATCTTAGCTCTTTATACCCTGGTATTGATTTTATCGCTGTAAACATTGATCCTGATCAAACAAAAAACTGGCTAAAAACTATAAAAAGACATCATTATAATTTGGATAATGAATACGAGTTTAAACATCCAAAATGTTCTTCAGAAGAATTGGTAATTCACTATCGAAATAAAGTTATTCTTGTAGACCAAGATGGTAAGATAATAAATCCGAGTACAGATTTGTTCGCATCTGTTTTTGAGAAACAGCTTATGCAATACACACAATTAGCAAGTTTAGAAAATTAAAAAGCCACTCGATAGAGTAGCTTTTCTAAAACTTTATATGTTAGGAAAATTACACTAGTTTCCTTTTTTATAATCAGCAAGAAACTTAGCAAGACCAATATCTGTTAATGGATGTTTCAATAATCCTTCTATAGAAGAAAGAGGCCCTGTCATTACATCTGCACCGATCTTAGCACAATCAATTACATGCATTGTATGTCTTACTGAAGCTGCCAAAATTTGTGTATCAAATCCGTAATTATCATAAATCAATCTTATCTCTGCAATAAGATTAAGTCCATCTGTAGAAATATCATCTAATCTACCAATAAACGGAGAGACGTAGGTAGCTCCAGCTTTAGCAGCAAGTAAGGCCTGCCCAGCAGAAAATACCAAAGTACAATTGGTTTTAATTCCTTTATCACTAAAGTATTTGATTGCTTTTACCCCATCTTTGATCATTGGTACTTTTACAATAATTTGATCATGAAGTTTAGCTAGCTCTTCCCCTTCTTTAATAATACCATCAAAATCTGTAGAAATTACTTCTGCACTTACATCTCCGGTTACGATTTCACATATCTTTTTATAGTGATTAATAATATTTTCTTTACCAGTGATACCTTCTTTAGCCATCAAAGACGGATTTGTAGTTACTCCATCAAGAACTCCTAAATCTTGTGCTTCCTTAATCTGATCAAGATTTGCAGTATCAATAAAAAATTTCATAGTATTGTTTTTAAAATTGTTGTGTTTAAATTTTGCGCTTTTATAGATCGCGAATATAAAAATAATCGTTGTAGGCTAATAAAATCTTTTTGTTAATTAAAAAAATATCTTTCATCTGTCGAATTCATAACGCTTCTATATTTAATTACAGAACTATCGATTATAATTTATAATGATTCATCAGCATTTTCTCATACATTCTATCTGGTAATGTTCGTTTTAGCACAATAGAAAACTTTTGCATAAACGCTCCTACTTTATAATGTACTTTTGGTTTTTTAGTTTTTATAATCTTAAAAACTGTTTCGGCCATTTCTAAAGGATCATTACCCGAATCTACATGGCTATCCATTAGTTTTAATGTATCTCCATATGGTTTTTCATATGGAGAATTTTTAATAACTGGAGCATGATAGCGCCCTGCAGCAATATTGGTTGCAAAATCCCCGGGAGCTACATTAGTCATTCTAATGTTGAAATCTTTCAATTCCATTCGCCAGGCCTCGGTAGTCATCTCTAATGCAGCTTTAGAAGCACTATAAATCCCTCTATACGGTAATCCCATATATCCCGCGATAGAAGTGATGTTAATAATTAATCCACTTCCCTGTTTTCGCATTACTGGCAAAACCGCTTTGGTAACATTGATTGGGCCAAAATAATTTGTAGTGAAATTTCTTACTATTTCTTCATTAGGAATTTCTTCTATTGGCCCGGTAATGCCTGCTCCGGCATTATTAATTAATACATCTAATCTTCCATGCTTTTGTTCTATTGTTGTGATAGCAGAATTGATACTCTTCGTATCTGCTACATCTAATTCTAAAAGTGTAAAAAACTCAAAATCAGGAAATCGAGATGGATTACGGCTTGTACCATAAACAATATATCCTTTTTGTGCCAAAAATATTCCTATTGATTTCCCTATCCCAGAAGACCCTCCTGTAATTAAAACTACAGTATCTTTTTGATTTGTGCTCATAATCGCAAATATACAATTCTGATTAACGATCTACTAATCTCAAAATATAAAATGATGGGAAACAAATGATGGTAATTTATGGATCAATGGCATTTAAATTACATCAAAAATTAAGGCACAAAAAAAGGCAAGCTACCTACATCACACTGCTACAACCGTCTACCTTTGCTGCGTTCCCGCCCTGGAGGATTCAACAGGAGCTAGTTGTGTAGGACTTGCCGCTGCAAAGATACAATCTTTAAGATATAAAACAATGATTTTTTAAACCCAATTAAAATAAATATCTTGCTTAAAATTTAATTATCACAATGAAGATCCATAACTCCTTCGTCATCATTATTTTAAGCATACTTAGTTTTTCTTGTGGAAGTAATCAGGATAAGCGAAAAAAATATTTTTCTATCAAAATTGAAGATAATAAAACTAAATTTAAGCTGGGTGAAACGATAAAAGCAAACATTATTAATGCTCAAAATATAAAAATCGATTCTGTCACTTTTCTTTTAGATAATAAAAAAGTAGCTTCTAAAAAAGATTTCAGTTATGAAGAAAAGATTGATGACGAAAAACTAGGAAATCATATCTTAACGGCTCAAGTTTTTTATGATGGAAATATAGACACCATAACCAAAAAGATTGCTTTTCTTAATAATATATCTCCAAAATTATATTCCTACAAAATTATTGCAGAATATCCTCATGATAAAGGAGCCTTTACCCAGGGGTTAGAATTTTTTGGGGATACGCTATATGAAAGTACTGGTAAAAAAGGAATATCCTCTTTAAGGAAACTTAACTATAAAACCGGAGAAATTCTTGTAAAAAAGGATATACCAAAGGAATATTTTGCAGAAGGAATTACTATTATGAATGGTAAAATATTTCAACTAACCTGGACATCTAAAGAAGGATTTATCTACGACCTTACTACCTTAGAGAAAACCGGAAGTTTTGCATATAACCAAAGTAAAGAAGGTTGGGGATTATGTAATAATGGAAATCATATCTATAAAAGCGATGGTACAGAAAAAATCTGGATACTCGACCCTAATACTCTTGCAGAAAAGGATTATATAGAAGTTACTACAAACAAAGGTGTTAAATCCAGATTTAATGAATTAGAATGGGTTGACGGAAAAATTTATGCCAATACCTGGCAAAAGGATGGGATTGCCATAATTAATCCTGATAGTGGTGCTTTAGAAGCGGTTATTAATCTTAGTGGTCTTCGTAAAAAAGTAACTCAACATGAAAAACTAGATGTTTTAAATGGTATCGCGTATAATGCAAATACCAAACGGTTATTTGTCACTGGTAAAAACTGGGATAAACTTTTTGAAATTGAAGTTATAAAAAAACCATAGTGTTTCCTTAGAAAAACAATGATATGCAAATTAGACGTTGATCATTTTATTTTATTTTTCTGATACTATAAAGATTCATTCTTCAATAAATTTCTGCAACACTATAATAAGTTACTCGTTATTGTAATAGACAGATAATAAACCGTACCTTTGCGGCTTATTTTTAGCTATATGAATAAATTTGAAGCGTTAGGTCTTGGTGAAGCCATTATTAAGGCGGTGAATGATATGGGTTTCGAAACCCCAAGTGAAGTACAGGAAAAGGCAATCCCTATTTTATTAAAGGAAGATACAGATATTGTTGCTTTAGCACAAACGGGTACAGGGAAAACAGCTGCTTTCGGTTTTCCTTTAATCGAAAAAATTGATAGCAGTAGCAGGATTACACAAGGATTAATCCTCTCTCCTACTCGCGAACTTTGTTTACAAATTACTAACGAACTTAAAAACTACTCTAAATATATTCCTGGATTGCACACTGTAGCAATTTATGGTGGAGCAAGTATAACAGATCAGGCAAAACAAATAAAACGTGGTGCCCAAATTGTAGTAGCAACTCCTGGAAGAATGCAGGATATGATCAACCGTAAAATGGTAGACATTACTAATATTAGTTATTGCGTATTAGATGAAGCTGATGAGATGCTAAATATGGGGTTTTATGAAGACATCAACACCATTTTGTCTCATACTCCAAAAGATAAAAACACTTGGCTATTCTCTGCCACAATGCCAAAAGAAGTTTCTACCATCGCAAAACGATTTATGCAAACTCCTATAGAAATTACTGTAGGGCATAAAAACACTGGCTCTAAAAACGTTTCTCATGAATATTATGTAGTAAATTCTCGTGATCGGTATGCTGCTTTGAAACGACTAGCAGATGCTAATCCTGATATCTTTTCTGTAATTTTTTGCCGTACCAAACGAGATACTCAAAAAGTAGCAGAAAACCTGATTGGTGATGGATATAATGCTGCAGCATTACACGGTGATTTAAGTCAAAATCAACGTGATTTGGTAATGAAAAGCTTTAGAAATCGCCAAATACAAATGTTAGTTGCTACAGATGTTGCTGCACGTGGTATCGATGTCGATGATGTTACTCATGTAATTAATTATCAACTTCCCGATGAGATAGAAACGTATACACATAGAAGTGGAAGAACGGGACGTGCTGGAAAAAGTGGTGTTTCTATGGTTATCGTGTCCAAAAGCGAAGTCAGAAAAATTAAATCTGTAGAACGAATTATTAAGAAGAGCTTTGAGAAAAAAGAAATTCCTAGCGGTGAAGAAATATGTCAGGTTCAATTATTTCATTTAGCCAGTGACATTGGAAAAGCTGAAATAAATCACGAAATCGATAGTTACTTACCATCTATTAATGAGGTATTAGAAGAATTTTCAAAAGAAGAATTAATCAAAAAATTCTTTTCGGTAGAATTTTCTCGCTTCCATAATTACTATAAAAAGTCAAGGGATCTAAATGCTGTAAATGAAAGAGATAATGATTCTAGTAGAGGCAATAGCACACGTTACTTTATTAATGTAGGAGAAAAAGATGGATTTGACTGGATGACTTTAAAGGATTTCCTGAAAGAAGTGTTAGAACTAGGAAGCGATTCTTTAAGCCGAGTAGATGTCAAGGAAAGTTTTTCTTTTTTCAATACCAATACTGAACATCAAGAACGAGTTCTTCAGGTTTTTGAAGATTTCAGAATGGAAGGAAGAAAAGTTAATGTAGAAATCTCTAAAGATTCTGGCCGTAGAGGAGGAAGACGTCGTCGTGATAATGATGGTGGTGGTTTTAAAGGAAAACGTAGAAGCGACGGATTTAAACCTAAGGGTAAAAAACGTTTTGATTCAAAAGAAGATAGAGGTAGCGGAGGTAATCGAAAAAGAGATCGTAGAAAACGTAGTGATCGTAGATAAATCAGAGGTTTTGTCCTTAATATATTCAAAAATTACGCTATAGTAAATCACTGAATATAAAGACTTAACAAATAAATATGATTTTTGGCGCGATTTTTATGTTATATTATTTAAAATTGAACGTCATATTATATACATGAAGAGAGTATTATTTTACATAGCCCTATTAGCAGGTATAACTACTTATGCTCAGGAGAATGATTCAAGTACTGTATCAGGAAAAGTATTAAATGCTGCTAATGATCAGATACTAGAAAATGTTCATATCGTTAATCTTAGTCAAGTCATAGGAACAATTACTAATGAAAAGGGAGATTTTAATATTCCTGCAAAAGTAAATGACACTCTATATTTCTCTTATATTGGGTATAAACCATTACAGGTTAGAGTAACTAACGATTGGGTTAAGTTTGGAGAAGTTAAGATTAAGATGACCGAGCTGGGAATTGCACTAGAAGAAGTAGTCGTTGCCGATGTACAACTTACAGGTTACCTAGAGATTGACGCTAAAAGAATTCCTGTTTATAATAATTACAGATATAGTATTTCTGGACTAAACTCTGGTTATGAAGGTGGTAATAAACAACCTGGTGCCGTAAACAAGGTGTTAGGTGCTATCTTTAATCCTGCCGATTTTTTATATAATATATTTAGCAAACGCTCAAAAGAGTTAAGGAAATTACGTAAAATGAAAAAAGACGATGAGATTAGAAACCTTTTGGAAACCAAATTTGATCGTGCTACCTTAATGGCTCTTCTACAAGTGGGACGGCTGGATATAGATGAGATTTTACGTAATTGCAACTATTCTGTTGATTTTATAAAATTTGCAAATGATCTTCAAATCCTCGATGCAATAAGTGAATGTTATGAGGAATACAAAATACTAGACAGAAAGTAAGTAATCTACATATAAGAAGAGTTATTGTATAATCAACGTAATGAATGCAGCGCAATTCGGTTTCCTTCTGAGTCTACAAAATACGCCATATACCCATGTTCTTCAGAAATTTGTTTTTTGTCTAAAACTACTTTTCCTCCTGCATCTGCTACCCTACTCATTTCATTAGCAACGTTATCACAAGAAAAATACACCAAAACTCCATCTTCACTAGGTTTATAATGTTCTCCAGCATAGATTAATGTTCCTGTAGCAATTCCTGCCTGATTTTGATTAGGAAACCACCCCATTTGTACACCTTCCATATCATGAAGGCTAATTTCTATATCAAAAACTTTTTCATAAAAAGCTTTAGCTCTCTTCATATCTATAACCGGAATTTCAAACCAAGTAACCATAATATTAGATGTTAGATGTTAGATGTTAGATGTTAGATGTTAGATGTTAGATGTTAGATGTTAGATGTTAGAAAGTTACTCATTCTCATGATATCGTGCAATAATTTGTTCATGGCTTTTAATCACTTTCTTTGCCCATTCCATTCGTTTTTCTAACTTTTCCTCTTCAGATAATTGCCAATTGCTATTTGTTTCTTTAAGTTTAGATGTAACATGTTGTAGTATTATTGCAGCCGAAACCGAAATATTAAGGCTTTCTGTAAATCCAACCATTGGGATATGTAACTTGGCATCTGCCGCTTCCAGAACCTGGTCACTTAACCCTTGCTGTTCTCTTCCAAAGAAAAATGCAGCTGGTTTATCAATATCAAAATCCTGTAAAACTTTAGAATCATCATGCGGGGTAGTTGCAACGATTTGATATCCTTTTTTTTGTAGTGTAGCCAGACATTCTTTGGTAGTAGAATATCGATTAATATCTACCCATTTCTGAGCACCCATTGCAATTTCACGGTCTATACGTTTTGCGTTTACCTCTTCAATTACATGTACATTCTGAACTCCAAATACATCACAACTGCGTATCACCGCACTTGTGTTATGCAATTGATACACATCTTCGACTGCTACCGTAAAATGATTTGTACGTTGTTCCAAAACTTTTTTATTTAAACCTTGTCGTCTTGGAGTAAGAAATGATTCTAAGTATTCGAGAAGTTTTATATCTATCATAATTGCTAAAATATAAAAACATCGATTATTTTTAATAAAAAAGAGCTGCCAGTTATGATATCAGACAGCCCTTTTACAATCTACTTAATTTAACTTAAACATATGCACCATAGTTTTCTGCATTGCAATATTTATGGCTTATTACAACAAAGCTCTTGTATGTGCATAATTCGGATTTAAAAAACACTTAAAATTTGATATCACCTATCAAGTATTATTTTCACAACTAATTATTATTTAAACTTTTTTAGACAAAAAAAACCTCCCGAAATTACCCCTAAAAACGGAAGGTTTAAGTAAACACATTGTCAAAATGTTTCTTACAGACTAATTATTCGTATCATGATTAGTCTAATTTTTCTTTTTCATTATTTTTTAATTTATACTTTATTATACTGTTGTTATGTAATTTATAGTCATTGATTTTAGTATTAGCATAGCTATGACCGAAACAAAATTTGGTGTCATTATACTGTATAGCGTTGTAAATAAATATCAAAAAAGACCTTAACAACTTGTAGCTGTGCACATTAAATTCTAATACATGATTAACTACAGATAAAGCACTAGTTTTTCTGGTAGTATATCGTGTTAAGAAAGTGATAAAAAATGTACGGTAAGTCCGTAAAAAAGATAAAGAATTACTATATTTCACCCTTCGGAAAGAGGAGAAAAACGATATGTATTTTTCCTTAAGGGAAAGAAGCATCCTGTCAATTGAAAATCGAAATTGACAATTTATAGACGCATGAAATAATAGTCCACTCATAATGATTGATTTATTTTAAATTAATCGCTATTCAGACCCTGCTTTTGTTGGCTCGCCAAAGTTTCACAATCGCGGGGTTGTTTTTGTCTTAACCTTAATTTTTAATGATACATATTTTTTATAAAAGAAACTAACATTAAAAATCTACAGTTTTACACATTTATTTATTACTTTTTATTTTAGTACTACGCTCAAAATACATCCAAAACAGAAGTTTTTGATTTTTATAGTATTACTTATTCTTCTCATTAATGCAATTTGACAATAAAAGTGTTCGTTTCTTCATAAAAGTATATTACTACTACTTAGATGAAAAACCACATATTCTTTTACAAAACAATATCGAATATAAAACTCAGGGAGGGGTAAGAAAATAAGTTTTTTATCCTGTAATTATTACATTATGTTTTGTTCAAAAACAATACTTAAAGATAGTTACTATTTGTTAAAACAGAACACTGAAACACCACATAATTATTCCGGTTTTACCATAAAAAAATAAATGTCTAATCATATTTTAAAAATAATAAACAGAATTAACATTTATATCAATCTAAAAAACCATAAAAACTTAATTATCAGGTATTTACCATAAAAAAGAAGCTATACAAAATGCTATAAACTCATTAAAAAAGTAGGAATATTCTATAAAAAATATCAAAATAAAGCTTTTAAACCGATGTATTGAACTTTTTAACTGTTTTTAGATTGTTAAAAAAACGTCAGTTATAGATAGGTAAACTGTAATTTTTTATCCAGATAAAAGTATAAATCCCATTTTTCAATACTAAAATAGATAATAGGTTTAGGTTATTATATTATCATTCTGAACTCTGATATTTTTAACCTACTAAATTTAAGCAGTTTACACAAAAAAATCACTTTCCATAGAAAATAGAAAGTGATTTTTAATTTCAATTTATTTTATACGATTAACTTTCTTTATGAATTTCTACTGAGTGTGGATAAGGAATTTCAATACCTGCATCATCAAGAGCTAGTTTACAGTTTTCTAATGTAGTAAAATACACATCCCAATAATCTTCTGGAGTACAGTAGGGACGAACAGCCAAATCGACAGAACTTTCTCCTAATTGGCTAACGTTTACAGAAGGTGCAGGATCTTTCATTATCTTAGGGTTTGATGTTAAAACTCCTAGTAATACTTCTTTGGCATTTTTTATATTTTCATCATAACCTATACCTATTGTGATATCTACTCTCATCATTCCTTCTGCCGTATAGTTAATGATATTACCATTTGCCATTGCTCCATTAGGGACGATAGCTAACTTATTTTGAGGAGTAGTCAATTTTGTTGTAAAAATTTCAATTTCCTTAACTACACCCAATACGCCTTGTGCTTCTATAACGTCTCCTATTTTGTATGGTCTAAAAATCATAATAAGCACTCCTCCTGCAAAATTAGATAAAGACCCTTGTAGTGCCAAACCAACTGCCAAACCAGCTGCAGCAATTACAGCAGCAAAAGTAGTGACATCGACACCTAATCTTGAAATTACGAGAATGATGAGGAATACTTTTAGGGACCAGGTCAATAAGTTTAATAAAAACTTTTGTAAAGATTCATCATACTTACTTTTAGACATCATCTGCCTAACACTGTTAATTAATTTCTTAATAACCCATGATCCTATAATATAAATAAGGATGGCTGTAATGAGTTTAGGGCCAAATTCTTTTGCCAGTTCAATACCGTAATTGAACCATTCTTGAGCTTTTTCCATTATAATTTGTGTTATTTTGTGTTGAAATTTTGCAGTAATAAAAACTATAACTACCACAGATAAAATTTAGGATAGCAAAGGTATATGAAATCAATATCAAAGCCAAAACGTTTTCTGTACTATCATTATTGTAGTATAATAAATTCGCTTCTACGGTTAAGTTGATGTTCTTTATCACTACATGGTACTCCATCTATACATTTATTAATAAGTGCAGTTTCACCATATCCTCTACCTGTTACGCGAGATCTATCTATCTTACCTTTTTCGACTATATACTTAATCGTGCTTTTTGCTCTGCGTTCACTTAAATACATATTATAATCATCGTCTGCCCTGCTGTCTGTATGAGATCTAACATCAATCTTTAAATCAGGGTATTCGTTAAGTGCTGCAATAATCTTTTGTAATTCTATTTCCGCATCTGGCCTTATAAAGGATTTATCTAAATCAAAATATATAATCTCCAGATCTAATAGTTTAGCCAAATCATCACCTGGTTTCACTTCTTTTTCGGCCAATCCACCTTTGCTAAGTTGCAGAGCTAAGTCATGCTTATGTTCTAATACATTATTTGCAGTAAGAAGCGCCTCTGTAGGGCCATACCCTATCTTATTTCCCCTAACAATATAGGATGTATCACATTCGAGGTCAAACCTATATCTCCCTTTCGAGTCTGTAACTGTACGTTGTAATTCGTTATTAGTATCGTCTAATAAAAACACTTCGGCATCTACCAAAACTTCTCTAGTACTTGCATCTGTAACTACTCCTTCAACATATTGATTACATTTAGTAATTAATTCTTCTGTTTGTTTAAAGCTATAGATATCATCATTTCCTTTTCCTCCAGCTCGATTGCTTGAGAAATATCCAATTTTTGTATTTTCATTCAATACAAAGGTAAAGTCGTCTTCAGAACTATTTACAGGCTTCCCTACATTATATGGGATAGAAAATATTCCAAATTCCTCTGGAACAGTTACAAAAATATCTAACCCTCCTAAACCAATATGTCCATCACTTGCAAAATACAATCGTCCCGAATCACTAACGTATGGAAAAGTTTCTCTTCCTTCGGTATTAATTTTATCTCCCAGATTTTTGGGTTCACCAAAAGTACCATCTTCATGTATATCAATAACATATAAATCAGAAAGTCCTCTACTATCAGGCATATCACTTGCAAAATAAAGCTTGGTTCCATCTGCACTCAATGCAGGGTGGGCTATAGAATATTCATTGCTATTGAAAGGTAACTCTTCTATGTTTGTCCATTTATCATTTTCGAGTGTTGCTCTATATATTTTTAACAAAATAGTCCCCTCTACATTAGAACCTAATTTTCTTTTGATATAATTATTTCTAGTAAAATATACTGTTTGTCCATCACTACTAAATGAAGTAGAGGATTCGTGAAACTTTGTATTGATTTTCCCTTTTAACTTTTTGGGTGTTTGCAAAATCCCATTAGATTCAATAATCGTTGAAGAAAACAGGTCTAGAAATGGCATTTCATCCCATTCATGAACAACCTTACTCATTCCACTTCCTCCTTTTCTCGAAGATGCAAATATCAACTCTCCCTGGTTATTAAAACTAGGTGCATAATCAGAATATTTAGAGTTTATACTTAATTTTAATAACCTAAACTTACCCGATTGCATTTCAATAAATTTTAAATAATCCCTGGTATTCATAAAGAATTCTGCCCTTTGATCATTACCAGTAATCGTATTAAATTGCTCCATTATCTTATCTGCTTCCTCGTATCGTTGTATACTTTTTAAGCTTTGAGAATATCTAAATAAATATTCAGGATCAATATCATCTGCATACTTAGTAGTTAACTTTTCATACCAAGGAATTGCATCCTCTAACCGGGCATTAAAATAATAAGAGTCTCCTAGTTTTCTAAACAAATCTGCCGATTCATAACCACTTTCTGCAACTTGAAGATATATTTTACGGGCATCGACAAAAGCATAACGATTAAAGCTTTCATCAGCTTTAGCCATTCGCTTTTCCTGGGAAAACGCAATCCCCGACAACAATATACTTAAGGAAATATTTATAAAGTATTTGGTAAAATTCATAGTTTTTCGTTTTTATTTAATTCTAAAAACTAGGTTTTATTATGGTTCTAATCTTTTAATTTTTTTGAAGGCCTAACATCTTAAATAGTTATTAAAAGAAACGAGGTGTTAGCATTCTATTGTATTTTTTGAAGAGTTCGAATCTGAGAAAGACCTCATAACTGCCATCATTAAATTGACTCTGACCTAACTCGGTGGTTTCTCGATCATAAGCAAAACCAATCATTAATGCATCTGAGATCTGAAACCCTATAGTACCACTTAATGCAGCACTCCATCGATAAGCGGCTCCCAGTGTTAAACGATCATACAATAAAAAATTAGCCGAAATATCTACCTGTAATGGAGCGCCAAACACTAACTTACTCAAAACTGCTGGCTTAAACTTAACATCATCACTCAAATCAAAAACATGACCTGCTATTAAATAATAATTAATACGCTCCTCTGCCAAAAAACTAACAGCATCACTACTACTTGTCGTAGTACTCTCATCAAAATGATCTGTCTCTAATAAATTAGGAGCACTTAAACCTACATAAAACTTATTGGTATGATAATAAACTCCAACTCCAACATTAGGACTAAACTTATTGTCTATATTACTCTCAAACAATGCATCATTAGTATTGAATTGTGATAGTTTTTGAAAATCAACATTCAGTAAATGACCGCCAGCTTTTATTCCTAAACTTAACTTTCCAGTCTCTGAAGTAGGAATCGTATACGAAAAATCAATATCGAAATACGTCTCATCGGTAGGACCAATCTGATCATTAACTATAGATAGACCCAAACCAACACGCTCATTCCCCCCAATAGGAGTATTAAGAGTAAGTGTCTGGGTTCGGGGTGCTCCATCTAAACCAACCCATTGACTACGATGAAGACCCATAATACTTAGTACTCCTCGACTACCTGCATAGGCAGGGTTTACACTTATCGTGTTATACATATACTGAGTGTACTGAGCATCTTGTTGTGCATAACTGGCAAAAAACGTAATGCTCAAAAACGCTGTCACAACTATTATCTTTATTTTTTTCATCCGCTCTAATTTAACATTTTTATTTCACCCACGAGTAGATATAATTATACTCGCGGGGAATTTAAATTTTGATTGATTATCTGTTTATGTATAAGTAACCTGCCCTAGACTTACGTTCACCTGATTCTAAAACATATTCTAAAACATAATAATAGGTACCTACTGGTAATTGATCTGTTCCTTCTATTGTAGTTCTTCCTTTAGAGATTCCTCTGAAGAATTGATCATCTCTTCCATAGTTTTTAGTTCCATATACTTTAACACCCCAACGGTTATATATCTCTAAAGTATTCTCTAATCTTTCTATTCCGCTAATTATAAATACATCATTAACACCATCTCCATTTGGAGACATTCCTGTAAAGACTGTAATACCATCTTCACCTTCTCCTGTTGGCCCGTTAGGTTCTAAATAATCAGGAATACCATTACCATCTGTATCAAAAGCATCATCTGGGTTTCCATCCCCACTAGGGTCTGGATTTTCATCAACGGTAAGAATATCATCATTATCATCATCTATATCTTGAAAGTCATCTCTACCATCACCATCTGTGTCCTGAATAGGGTAATTAACATTACCTGAATCAAATTCTCCAACATTCTGTACTCCGTCAGGAATACCATCAGTTCCTACGGTACCTTCTATTCTTCCTATATCAGAAATCGAAAGTCCATCAAGATTGGCTCCGGATTCATATACATCTAATACTCCATCTCCATCGGCATCAAGATCTAAACGATCGATAACACCATCGCCATCAGTATCCAGATTAGGATCTCCATTTTGTTCTTCAATATCAGTAATACCATCGTTATCATCATCCATATCATCTGGATCAGGAATACCATCCCCATCACTATCAATAACACTAATCGTTGGATCATCTGGATCACCATCAAGATCAGGATCATCATTATCAGAATTATTAGGATCATCAGAGGTTTCTGTTATTGTTTCTGATGTTGGGGTAACCCCTGTTACTTCTGCAATATTAACGACCTGCCCAACCAATATATCAGCCTGAGTCACTACATGTTCTGCGATAACTGTTGTTACCTCTCCTGGTACTAAGGTTGTTATTGGCAATCCAGATATAATCGTTGCATTATCATCAATTACAGTAACATTACTTAATGTAACCGTACCTGTATTTTCTATTTCTATCGTATACGTAATTACATCTCCTATGGCTGTAAAAACTCTAAGGTTTGCCGATTTTGTTACCGATAATCTTCCTATTGTTACTAATCCAGTCTCTGTTTCGGTAGCATCATTTGGATCTGGGGTCGTAGGATCATCAGACATATCTGTAACAGGAATTCCTCCTGGAGTCTCTCCCACAACATCTGCTCTATTTATCACAATTCCTGCATCAAGATCTAATTGAGTAATTGAATGTGCAGCAGTTACAGTTATTCTACCACCTGGTGCTAATGTTGCAATATTAGAAGGTGTTACACTACCAGAATCAGCATTTAAATCTGTGACTACTATGTTATTTATAGTTACTGTTCCGGTATTTATTACTTCTAAAGTATATGTTATTACTTCACCAACAGTATCATATGCTCCATCTGTAGGGGTATCAGACATTTTAGTTAATGTAAGTTCTGGATTTTGGTCAATAATAGTTATCGTCGCATCATCCGGAGCTGGTGTATCTGGATCATCAGAATCATCATTTACTGGAGTCGTATTAGGATCCTCCGCTGATACACTAGCTATGTTCGTAACAGTTCCAAGATCTATATCTGCCTGAGTGATTACATGTGTAGCAGTAGCTATAACTGTTTGACCTGGATCAATACTAGCAATTACACTAGGAACTATAGTATCGGCATTAGGGTCTGTAAGGACAATATTGGTTAACGTTACATTACCATTATTTGTTACTTCTATAGTATATAGTATTGCCTCACCAACAGTGTCATAAGATCCATCTGCTGGTAGATTGTCTGCCTTAGTTATACTAATCATAGGATTAGGAGTTAATGTAATTACTGTAAGGTCATCAGGGCTACCATCATTATTTGGATCTACATCAGTAGCATCATTAGGATCATCTGAATTATCGGTAACTGCTGCTCCTCCTAATGGATTTGGTGCACTTGCAACGGCCTGATTAATATAACTTCCAGAATTTATTTCTGCTTGAGTTAATGTATGTATTGCTGTATATGTGCTATTATCCACTGCACCAGCTACTAAATCTATTGTTGTAGCGGGAGTAACTGTAGCATTAGCATCCGTTATACTGATGCCTGTTAAATCTATATTTCCCGTATTGGTCACTACAAAAGTGTAGTTGATATTTTCTCCTACATCAGCAAAACCATTAAAATTAGCATCATCCAAAGTTCCTGTTTTAGTAATATCTAATAAAGGCTGACGTAAATCGGTAACCGTAGGATCATCTGGACTGCCGTCATTATTAGGATCTACATTTGTTGGATTATTTGGGTCATCTGAGTTATCGGTAACCGCTGCTCCTCCTAATGGGTTCGGTGCACTTGCTACCGCTGTATTGGTAAAGTTACCCGCAGTAATATCTCCCGCAGTAATAATATAACTAGCGGTATACGTACTGTTATCCACTGCACCAACTACTAAATCTATAGTCGTAGCAGGAGTAACTGTAGCATTAGCATCTGTTACACTAATACCTGTTAAGTCTATATTTCCGGTATTGGTCACTACAAAAGTGTAGTTGATTGTATCTCCGGCATCGATAATACCATTACCATTTGTATCAACAACGCCCGTACTGGTTTTTGTAATATCTAATAACGGTTGACGTAAATCGGTAGTCGTAACATCATCTGGACTACCATCATTGTTTGGATCTACATTCGTAGCATCAGTAGGGTCATCTGAATTATCAGTAACCGGTGGACCTAATGGATTTAATGGGTTCAAGGCACTTACAACGGCCTGGTTGTTAAAGGTACCGGCAGTAATATCTCCGGCAGTAATGATATAACTAGCGGTATAGGTACTGTTATCTACTGCACCAACTATTAAATCTATCGTAGTCGCAGGAACAACCGTAGCATTAGCATCTGTTACACTGATTCCTGTTAAATCTATATTTCCGGTATTGGTCACTACAAAAGTGTAGTTGATCGTATCTCCGGCATCAATAATACCATTACCATTTGTATCAACAACCCCTGTACTGGTTTTTGTAATATCTAATAAAGGCTGACGTAAATCGGTAACCGTAGGATCATCTGGACTGCCGTCATTGTTGGGATCTACATTTGTTGGATTATTTGGGTCATCTGAGTTATCGGTAACCGCTGCTCCTCCTAATGGGTTCGGTGCACTTGCTACTGCTGTATTGGTAAAGTTACCTGCAGTAATATCTCCCGCAGTAATAATATAACTAGCGGTATAGGTACTGTTATCTACTGCACCAACTACTAAATCTATTGTCGTAGCAGGGACAACTGTAGCATTAGCATCTGTTACACTGATGCCTGTTAAATCTATATTTCCTGTATTGGTCACTACAAAAGTGTAGTTGATCGTATCTCCGGCATCGATAATACCGTTACCATTTGTATCTACTACGCCTGTACTGGTTTTTGTAATATCTAATAAAGGCTGACGTAAATCGGTAGTCGTAACATCATCTGGACTACCATCATTGTTTGGATCTACATTCGTAGCATCAGTAGGGTCATCTGAGTTATCTGTTACTGGTGGTCCTAATGGATTTAATGGGTTTAAGGCACTTGCAACAGCCTGGTTGTTAAATGTCCCAGCGGTAATATCTCCGGCAGTAATGATATAACTAGCGGTATAGGTACTATTATCTACTGCACCAACTATTAAATCTATCGTAGTCGCAGGAACAACTGTAGCATTAGCATCTGTTACACCAATTCCTGTTAAATCTATATTTCCGGTATTGGTCACTACAAAAGTGTAGTTGATCGTATCTCCTGCATCGATAATACCATTACCATTCGTATCTACTACTCCCGTACTGGTCTTGGTAATATCTAATAAAGGTTGACGTAAATCGGTAACCGTAGGGTCATCTGGACTGCCGTCATTATTAGGATCTATATCAGTAGCATCATTAGGGTCATCTGAGTTATCGGTAACCGCTGCTCCTCCTAATGGGTTCGGTGCACTTGCTACTGCCGTATTGCTAAAGTTACCAGCAGTAATATCTCCAGCGGTAATAATATAACTCGCAGTATAGGTACTGTTATCTACTGCACCAACTACTAAATCTATAGTCGTAGCAGGGACAACTGTAGCATTAGCATCTGTTACACTGATACCCGTTAAATCTATATTTCCGGTATTGGTTACTACAAAAGTGTAGTTGATCGTATCTCCGGCATCAATAATACCATTACCATTCGTATCTACTACGCCTGTACTGGTTTTTGTAATATCTAATAACGGTTGACGTAAATCGGTAACTGTAGGATCATCTGGACTACCATCATTGTTTGGATCTATATCAGTAGCATCATTGGGATCATCTGAGTTATCAGTAACCGCTGCTCCTCCTAATGGGTTCGGTGCACTTGCAACTGCTGTATTGCTAAAGTTACCAGCAGTAATATCTCCAGCGGTAATAATATAACTTGCCGTATAGGTACTGTTATCTACTGCACCAACTACTAAATCTATAGTCGTCGCTGGGACAACTGTAGCATTAGCATCTGTTACACTGATGCCTGTTAAATCTATATTTCCAGTATTAGTCACTACAAAAGTGTAGTTGATCGTATCTCCGGCATCGATAATACCATTACCGTTCGTATCTACTACTCCCGTACTGGTCTTGGTAATATCTAATAAAGGCTGACGTAAATCGGTAACCGTAGGGTCATCTGGACTACCGTCATTATTGGGATCTACATTTGTGGCATTATTTGGATCATCTGAGTTATCGGTAACCGCTGCTCCTCCTAATGGGTTCGGTGCACTTGCTACTGCCGTATTGCTAAAGTTACCTGCAGTAATATCTCCCGCGGTAATGATATAACTTGCCGTATAGGTACTGTTATCTACTGCACCAACTACTAAATCTATCGTAGTCGCAGGAACAACCGTAGCATTAGCATCCGTTACACTGATGCCTGTTAAATCTATATTTCCGGTATTGGTCACTACAAAAGTGTAGTTGATCGTATCTCCAGCATCAATAATACCATTACCATTTGTATCAACAACACCCGTACTGGTCTTGGTAATATCTAATAAAGGTTGACGTAAATCGGTAACCGTAGGATCATCTGGACTGCCGTCATTGTTTGGATCTACATTAGTAGCATCAGTAGGGTCATCTGAATTATCAGTAACCGGTGGTCCTAATGGATTTAGTGGGTTTAAGGCACTTGCAACAGCCTGGTTATTAAAGGTACCGGCGGTAATATCTCCCGCGGTAATAATATAACTTGCCGTATAGGTACTGTTATCTACTGCGCCAACTACTAAATCTATTGTAGTCGCAGGAACAACTGTAGCATTAGCATCTGTTACACCAATTCCCGTTAAATCTATATTTCCAGTATTAGTCACTACAAAAGTGTAGTTGATTGTATCTCCGGCATCAATAATACCATTACCATTTGTATCAACAACGCCTGTACTGGTTTTAGTAATATCTAATAAAGGTTGACGTAAATCGGTAACCGTAGGATCATCTGGACTGCCGTCATTATTAGGATCTACATTTGTTGGATTATTTGGGTCATCTGAGTTATCGGTAACCGCTGCTCCTCCTAATGGGTTCGGTGCACTTGCTACCGCTGTATTGGTAAAGTTACCTGCAGTAATATCTCCCGCGGTAATAATATAACTCGCAGTATAGGTACTGTTATCTACTGCACCAACTACTAAATCTATTGTCGTAGCAGGGACAACTGTAGCATTAGCATCTGTTACACTGATGCCTGTTAAATCTATATTTCCTGTATTGGTCACTACAAAAGTGTAGTTGATCGTATCTCCGGCATCGATAATACCGTTACCATTTGTATCTACTACGCCTGTACTGGTTTTTGTAATATCTAATAAAGGCTGACGTAAATCGGTAGTCGTAACATCATCTGGACTACCATCATTGTTTGGATCTACATTCGTAGCATCAGTAGGGTCATCTGAGTTATCTGTTACTGGTGGTCCTAATGGATTTAATGGGTTTAAGGCACTTGCAACAGCCTGGTTATTGAATGTTCCGGCGGTAATATCTCCCGCGGTAATAATATAACTTGCCGTATAGGTACTGTTATCTACTGCGCCAACTACTAAATCTATCGTAGTCGCAGGAACAACTGTAGCATTAGCATCTGTTACACCAATTCCTGTTAAATCTATATTTCCGGTATTGGTCACTACAAAGGTGTAGTTGATTGTATCTCCGGCATCAATAATACCATTACCATTTGTATCAACAACGCCTGTACTGGTTTTAGTAATATCTAATAAAGGTTGACGTAAATCGGTAACCGTAGGATCATCTGGACTGCCATCATTATTAGGATCTACATTCGTCGCATTATTGGGATCATCTGAGTTATCGGTAACCGCTGCTCCTCCTAATGGGTTCGGTGCACTTGCTACTGCCGTATTGCTAAAGTTACCCGCAGTAATATCTCCCGCAGTAATAATATAACTTGCAGTATAGGTACTGTTATCTACTGCACCAACTACTAAATCTATAGTCGTAGCAGGAGTAACTGTAGCATTAGCATCTGTTACACTAATACCCGTTAAGTCTATATTTCCAGTATTAGTTACTACAAAAGTGTAGTTGATCGTATCTCCGGCATCAATAATACCATTACCATTTGTATCAACAACACCCGTACTGGTTTTTGTAATATCTAATAAAGGCTGACGTAAATCGGTAGTCGTAACATCATCTGGACTACCATCATTGTTTGGATCTACATTCGTAGCATCAGTAGGGTCATCTGAGTTATCTGTTACTGGTGGTCCTAATGGATTTAATGG
The DNA here is from genome assembly GCF_943373825.1 of Aquimarina spinulae. Lineage (NCBI taxonomy): Bacteria > Pseudomonadati > Bacteroidota > Flavobacteriia > Flavobacteriales > Flavobacteriaceae > Aquimarina > Aquimarina spinulae. The sequence continues at coordinate 100,294 of NZ_CALSBP010000002.1, forward strand.
GTTTAAGGCACTTGCAACAGCCTGGTTGTTAAATGTCCCAGCGGTAATATCTCCGGCAGTAATGATATAACTAGCGGTATAGGTACTGTTATCTACTGCACCAACTATTAAATCTATCGTAGTCGCAGGAACAACTGTAGCATTAGCATCTGTTACACCAATTCCTGTTAAATCTATATTTCCGGTATTGGTCACTACAAAGGTGTAGTTGATCGTATCTCCTGCATCAATAATACCATTACCATTTGTATCAACAACGCCTGTACTGGTTTTAGTAATATCTAATAAAGGTTGACGTAAATCGGTAACCGTAGGGTCATCTGGACTGCCATCATTATTGGGATCTACATTCGTAGCATCATTTGGGTCATCTGAGTTATCGGTAACCGCTGCTCCTCCTAATGGGTTCGGTGCACTTGCTACCGCTGTATTGGTAAAGTTACCTGCAGTAATATCTCCCGCAGTAATAATATAACTAGCGGTATAGGTACTGTTATCTACTGCACCAACTACTAAATCTATTGTCGTAGCAGGGACAACTGTAGCATTAGCATCTGTTACACTGATGCCTGTTAAATCTATATTTCCTGTATTGGTCACTACAAAAGTGTAGTTGATCGTATCTCCGGCATCGATAATACCATTAGCATTTGTATCTACTACGCCTGTACTGGTTTTTGTAATATCTAATAAAGGCTGACGTAAATCGGTAGTCGTAACATCATCTGGACTACCATCATTGTTTGGATCTACATTAGTAGCATCAGTAGGGTCATCTGAATTATCAGTAACCGGTGGTCCTAATGGATTTAATGGGTTTAAGGCACTTGCAACAGCCTGGTTGTTAAATGTCCCAGCGGTAATATCTCCGGCAGTAATGATATAACTAGCGGTATAGGTACTATTATCTACTGCACCAACTATTAAATCTATCGTAGTCGCAGGAACAACTGTAGCATTAGCATCTGTTACACCAATTCCTGTTAAATCTATATTTCCGGTATTGGTCACTACAAAAGTGTAGTTGATCGTATCTCCTGCATCGATAATACCATTACCATTCGTATCTACTACTCCCGTACTGGTCTTGGTAATATCTAATAAAGGTTGACGTAAATCGGTAACCGTAGGGTCATCTGGACTGCCGTCATTATTAGGATCTATATCAGTAGCATCATTAGGGTCATCTGAGTTATCGGTAACCGCTGCTCCTCCTAATGGGTTCGGTGCACTTGCTACTGCTGTATTGGTAAAGTTACCTGCAGTAATATCTCCCGCAGTAATAATATAACTAGCGGTATAGGTACTGTTATCTACTGCACCAACTACTAAATCTATTGTCGTAGCAGGGACAACTGTAGCATTAGCATCTGTTACACTGATGCCTGTTAAATCTATATTTCCTGTATTGGTCACTACAAAAGTGTAGTTGATCGTATCTCCGGCATCGATAATACCGTTACCATTTGTATCTACTACGCCTGTACTGGTTTTTGTAATATCTAATAAAGGCTGACGTAAATCGGTAGTCGTAACATCATCTGGACTACCATCATTGTTTGGATCTACATTCGTAGCATCAGTAGGGTCATCTGAGTTATCTGTTACTGGTGGTCCTAATGGATTTAATGGGTTTAAGGCACTTGCAACAGCCTGGTTATTGAATGTTCCGGCGGTAATATCTCCCGCGGTAATAATATAACTTGCCGTATAGGTACTGTTATCTACTGCGCCAACTACTAAATCTATCGTAGTCGCAGGAACAACTGTAGCATTAGCATCTGTTACACCAATTCCTGTTAAATCTATATTTCCGGTATTGGTCACTACAAAGGTGTAGTTGATTGTATCTCCGGCATCAATAATACCATTACCATTTGTATCAACAACGCCTGTACTGGTTTTAGTAATATCTAATAAAGGTTGACGTAAATCGGTAACCGTAGGATCATCTGGACTGCCATCATTATTAGGATCTACATTCGTCGCATTATTGGGATCATCTGAGTTATCGGTAACCGCTGCTCCTCCTAATGGGTTCGGTGCACTTGCTACTGCCGTATTGCTAAAGTTACCCGCAGTAATATCTCCCGCAGTAATAATATAACTTGCAGTATAGGTACTGTTATCTACTGCACCAACTACTAAATCTATAGTCGTAGCAGGAGTAACTGTAGCATTAGCATCTGTTACACTAATACCCGTTAAGTCTATATTTCCAGTATTAGTTACTACAAAAGTGTAGTTGATCGTATCTCCGGCATCAATAATACCATTACCATTTGTATCAACAACACCCGTACTGGTTTTTGTAATATCTAATAAAGGCTGACGTAAATCGGTAGTCGTAACATCATCTGGACTACCATCATTGTTTGGATCTACATTCGTAGCATCAGTAGGGTCATCTGAGTTATCTGTTACTGGTGGTCCTAATGGATTTAATGGGTTTAAGGCACTTGCAACAGCCTGGTTGTTAAATGTCCCAGCGGTAATATCTCCGGCAGTAATGATATAACTAGCGGTATAGGTACTGTTATCTACTGCACCAACTATTAAATCTATCGTAGTCGCAGGAACAACTGTAGCATTAGCATCTGTTACACCAATTCCTGTTAAATCTATATTTCCGGTATTGGTCACTACAAAGGTGTAGTTGATCGTATCTCCTGCATCAATAATACCATTACCATTTGTATCAACAACGCCTGTACTGGTTTTAGTAATATCTAATAAAGGTTGACGTAAATCGGTAACCGTAGGGTCATCTGGACTGCCATCATTATTGGGATCTACATTCGTAGCATCATTTGGGTCATCTGAGTTATCGGTAACCGCTGCTCCTCCTAATGGGTTCGGTGCACTTGCTACCGCTGTATTGGTAAAGTTACCTGCAGTAATATCTCCCGCAGTAATAATATAACTAGCGGTATAGGTACTGTTATCTACTGCACCAACTACTAAATCTATTGTCGTAGCAGGGACAACTGTAGCATTAGCATCTGTTACACTGATGCCTGTTAAATCTATATTTCCTGTATTGGTCACTACAAAAGTGTAGTTGATCGTATCTCCGGCATCGATAATACCATTAGCATTTGTATCTACTACGCCTGTACTGGTTTTTGTAATATCTAATAAAGGCTGACGTAAATCGGTAGTCGTAACATCATCTGGACTACCATCATTGTTTGGATCTACATTAGTAGCATCAGTAGGGTCATCTGAATTATCAGTAACCGGTGGTCCTAATGGATTTAATGGGTTTAAGGCACTTGCAACAGCCTGGTTGTTAAATGTCCCAGCGGTAATATCTCCGGCAGTAATGATATAACTAGCGGTATAGGTACTATTATCTACTGCACCAACTATTAAATCTATCGTAGTCGCAGGAACAACTGTAGCATTAGCATCTGTTACACCAATTCCTGTTAAATCTATATTTCCGGTATTGGTCACTACAAAAGTGTAGTTGATCGTATCTCCTGCATCGATAATACCATTACCATTCGTATCTACTACTCCCGTACTGGTCTTGGTAATATCTAATAAAGGTTGACGTAAATCGGTAACCGTAGGGTCATCTGGACTGCCGTCATTATTAGGATCTATATCAGTAGCATCATTAGGGTCATCTGAGTTATCGGTAACCGCTGCTCCTCCTAATGGGTTCGGTGCACTTGCTACTGCCGTATTGCTAAAGTTACCAGCAGTAATATCTCCAGCGGTAATAATATAACTCGCAGTATAGGTACTGTTATCTACTGCACCAACTACTAAATCTATAGTCGTAGCAGGGACAACTGTAGCATTAGCATCTGTTACACTGATACCCGTTAAATCTATATTTCCGGTATTGGTTACTACAAAAGTGTAGTTGATCGTATCTCCGGCATCAATAATACCATTACCATTCGTATCTACTACGCCTGTACTGGTTTTTGTAATATCTAATAACGGTTGACGTAAATCGGTAACTGTAGGATCATCTGGACTACCATCATTGTTTGGATCTATATCAGTAGCATCATTGGGATCATCTGAGTTATCAGTAACCGCTGCTCCTCCTAATGGGTTCGGTGCACTTGCAACTGCTGTATTGCTAAAGTTACCAGCAGTAATATCTCCAGCGGTAATAATATAACTTGCCGTATAGGTACTGTTATCTACTGCACCAGCTACTAAATCTATAGTCGTCGCTGGGACAACTGTAGCATTAGCATCTGTTACACTGATGCCTGTTAAATCTATATTTCCAGTATTAGTCACTACAAAAGTGTAGTTGATCGTATCTCCGGCATCGATAATACCATTAGCATTTGTATCTACTACTCCCGTACTGGTTTTAGTAATATCTAATAAAGGCTGACGTAAATCGGTAACCGTAGGATCATCTGGACTGCCGTCATTATTAGGATCTACATTTGTCGCATTATTTGGGTCATCTGAGTTATCGGTAACCGCTGCTCCTCCTAATGGGTTCGGTGCACTTGCTACTGCCGTATTGCTAAAGTTACCAGCAGTAATATCTCCAGCGGTAATAATATAACTTGCAGTATAGGTACTGTTATCTACTGCACCAACTACTAAATCTATAGTCGTAGCAGGAGTAACTGTAGCATTAGCATCTGTTACACTAATACCCGTTAAGTCTATATTTCCAGTATTAGTTACTACAAAAGTGTAGTTGATCGTATCTCCGGCATCAATAATACCATTACCATTTGTATCAACAACACCCGTACTGGTCTTTGGTAATATCTAATAAAGGCTGACGTAAATCGGTAGTCCGTAGGATCATCTGGACTGCCGTCATTGTTTGGATCTACATTAGTAGCATCAGTAGGGTCATCTGAATTATCAGTAACCGGTGGTCCTAATGGATTTAGTGGGTTTAAGGCACTTGCAACAGCCTGGTTATTAAAGGTACCGGCGGTAATATCTCCCGCGGTAATAATATAACTTGCCGTATAGGTACTGTTATCTACTGCGCCAACTACTAAATCTATTGTAGTCGCAGGAACAACTGTAGCATTAGCATCTGTTACACCAATTCCCGTTAAATCTATATTTCCAGTATTAGTCACTACAAAAGTGTAGTTGATTGTATCTCCGGCATCAATAATACCATTACCATTTGTATCAACAACGCCTGTACTGGTTTTAGTAATATCTAATAAAGGTTGACGTAAATCGGTAACCGTAGGATCATCTGGACTGCCGTCATTATTAGGATCTACATTTGTTGGATTATTTGGGTCATCTGAGTTATCGGTAACCGCTGCTCCTCCTAATGGGTTCGGTGCACTTGCTACCGCTGTATTGGTAAAGTTACCTGCAGTAATATCTCCCGCGGTAATAATATAACTCGCAGTATAGGTACTGTTATCTACTGCACCAACTACTAAATCTATTGTCGTAGCAGGGACAACTGTAGCATTAGCATCTGTTACACTGATGCCTGTTAAATCTATATTTCCTGTATTGGTCACTACAAAAGTGTAGTTGATCGTATCTCCGGCATCGATAATACCGTTACCATTTGTATCTACTACGCCTGTACTGGTTTTTGTAATATCTAATAAAGGCTGACGTAAATCGGTAGTCGTAACATCATCTGGACTACCATCATTGTTTGGATCTACATTCGTAGCATCAGTAGGGTCATCTGAGTTATCTGTTACTGGTGGTCCTAATGGATTTAATGGGTTTAAGGCACTTGCAACAGCCTGGTTATTGAATGTTCCGGCGGTAATATCTCCCGCGGTAATAATATAACTTGCCGTATAGGTACTGTTATCTACTGCGCCAACTACTAAATCTATCGTAGTCGCAGGAACAACTGTAGCATTAGCATCTGTTACACCAATTCCTGTTAAATCTATATTTCCGGTATTGGTCACTACAAAGGTGTAGTTGATTGTATCTCCGGCATCAATAATACCATTACCATTTGTATCAACAACGCCTGTACTGGTTTTAGTAATATCTAATAAAGGTTGACGTAAATCGGTAACCGTAGGATCATCTGGACTGCCATCATTATTAGGATCTACATTCGTCGCATTATTGGGATCATCTGAGTTATCGGTAACCGCTGCTCCTCCTAATGGGTTCGGTGCACTTGCTACTGCCGTATTGCTAAAGTTACCCGCAGTAATATCTCCCGCAGTAATAATATAACTTGCAGTATAGGTACTGTTATCTACTGCACCAACTACTAAATCTATAGTCGTAGCAGGAGTAACTGTAGCATTAGCATCTGTTACACTAATACCCGTTAAGTCTATATTTCCAGTATTAGTTACTACAAAAGTGTAGTTGATCGTATCTCCGGCATCAATAATACCATTACCATTTGTATCAACAACACCCGTACTGGTTTTTGTAATATCTAATAAAGGCTGACGTAAATCGGTAGTCGTAACATCATCTGGACTACCATCATTGTTTGGATCTACATTCGTAGCATCAGTAGGGTCATCTGAGTTATCTGTTACTGGTGGTCCTAATGGATTTAATGGGTTTAAGGCACTTGCAACAGCCTGGTTGTTAAATGTCCCAGCGGTAATATCTCCGGCAGTAATGATATAACTAGCGGTATAGGTACTGTTATCTACTGCACCAACTATTAAATCTATCGTAGTCGCAGGAACAACTGTAGCATTAGCATCTGTTACACCAATTCCTGTTAAATCTATATTTCCGGTATTGGTCACTACAAAGGTGTAGTTGATCGTATCTCCTGCATCAATAATACCATTACCATTTGTATCAACAACGCCTGTACTGGTTTTAGTAATATCTAATAAAGGTTGACGTAAATCGGTAACCGTAGGGTCATCTGGACTGCCATCATTATTGGGATCTACATTCGTAGCATCATTTGGGTCATCTGAGTTATCGGTAACCGCTGCTCCTCCTAATGGGTTCGGTGCACTTGCTACCGCTGTATTGGTAAAGTTACCTGCAGTAATATCTCCCGCAGTAATAATATAACTAGCGGTATAGGTACTGTTATCTACTGCACCAACTACTAAATCTATTGTCGTAGCAGGGACAACTGTAGCATTAGCATCTGTTACACTGATGCCTGTTAAATCTATATTTCCTGTATTGGTCACTACAAAAGTGTAGTTGATCGTATCTCCGGCATCGATAATACCATTAGCATTTGTATCTACTACGCCTGTACTGGTTTTTGTAATATCTAATAAAGGCTGACGTAAATCGGTAGTCGTAACATCATCTGGACTACCATCATTGTTTGGATCTACATTAGTAGCATCAGTAGGGTCATCTGAATTATCAGTAACCGGTGGTCCTAATGGATTTAATGGGTTTAAGGCACTTGCAACAGCCTGGTTGTTAAATGTCCCAGCGGTAATATCTCCGGCAGTAATGATATAACTAGCGGTATAGGTACTATTATCTACTGCACCAACTATTAAATCTATCGTAGTCGCAGGAACAACTGTAGCATTAGCATCTGTTACACCAATTCCTGTTAAATCTATATTTCCGGTATTGGTCACTACAAAAGTGTAGTTGATCGTATCTCCTGCATCGATAATACCATTACCATTCGTATCTACTACTCCCGTACTGGTCTTGGTAATATCTAATAAAGGTTGACGTAAATCGGTAACCGTAGGGTCATCTGGACTGCCGTCATTATTAGGATCTATATCAGTAGCATCATTAGGGTCATCTGAGTTATCGGTAACCGCTGCTCCTCCTAATGGGTTCGGTGCACTTGCTACTGCTGTATTGGTAAAGTTACCTGCAGTAATATCTCCCGCAGTAATAATATAACTAGCGGTATAGGTACTGTTATCTACTGCACCAACTACTAAATCTATTGTCGTAGCAGGGACAACTGTAGCATTAGCATCTGTTACACTGATGCCTGTTAAATCTATATTTCCTGTATTGGTCACTACAAAAGTGTAGTTGATCGTATCTCCGGCATCGATAATACCGTTACCATTTGTATCTACTACGCCTGTACTGGTTTTTGTAATATCTAATAAAGGCTGACGTAAATCGGTAGTCGTAACATCATCTGGACTACCATCATTGTTTGGATCTACATTCGTAGCATCAGTAGGGTCATCTGAGTTATCTGTTACTGGTGGTCCTAATGGATTTAATGGGTTTAAGGCACTTGCAACAGCCTGGTTATTGAATGTTCCGGCGGTAATATCTCCCGCGGTAATAATATAACTTGCCGTATAGGTACTGTTATCTACTGCGCCAACTACTAAATCTATCGTAGTCGCAGGAACAACTGTAGCATTAGCATCTGTTACACCAATTCCTGTTAAATCTATATTTCCGGTATTGGTCACTACAAAGGTGTAGTTGATTGTATCTCCGGCATCAATAATACCATTACCATTTGTATCAACAACGCCTGTACTGGTTTTAGTAATATCTAATAAAGGTTGACGTAAATCGGTAACCGTAGGATCATCTGGACTGCCATCATTATTAGGATCTACATTCGTCGCATTATTGGGATCATCTGAGTTATCGGTAACCGCTGCTCCTCCTAATGGGTTCGGTGCACTTGCTACTGCCGTATTGCTAAAGTTACCCGCAGTAATATCTCCCGCAGTAATAATATAACTTGCAGTATAGGTACTGTTATCTACTGCACCAACTACTAAATCTATAGTCGTAGCAGGAGTAACTGTAGCATTAGCATCTGTTACACTAATACCCGTTAAGTCTATATTTCCAGTATTAGTTACTACAAAAGTGTAGTTGATCGTATCTCCGGCATCAATAATACCATTACCATTTGTATCAACAACACCCGTACTGGTTTTTGTAATATCTAATAAAGGCTGACGTAAATCGGTAGTCGTAACATCATCTGGACTACCATCATTGTTTGGATCTACATTCGTAGCATCAGTAGGGTCATCTGAGTTATCTGTTACTGGTGGTCCTAATGGATTTAATGGGTTTAAGGCACTTGCAACAGCCTGGTTGTTAAATGTCCCAGCGGTAATATCTCCGGCAGTAATGATATAACTAGCGGTATAGGTACTGTTATCTACTGCACCAACTATTAAATCTATCGTAGTCGCAGGAACAACTGTAGCATTAGCATCTGTTACACCAATTCCTGTTAAATCTATATTTCCGGTATTGGTCACTACAAAGGTGTAGTTGATCGTATCTCCTGCATCAATAATACCATTACCATTTGTATCAACAACGCCTGTACTGGTTTTAGTAATATCTAATAAAGGTTGACGTAAATCGGTAACCGTAGGGTCATCTGGACTGCCATCATTATTGGGATCTACATTCGTAGCATCATTTGGGTCATCTGAGTTATCGGTAACCGCTGCTCCTCCTAATGGGTTCGGTGCACTTGCTACCGCTGTATTGGTAAAGTTACCTGCAGTAATATCTCCCGCAGTAATAATATAACTAGCGGTATAGGTACTGTTATCTACTGCACCAACTACTAAATCTATTGTCGTAGCAGGGACAACTGTAGCATTAGCATCTGTTACACTGATGCCTGTTAAATCTATATTTCCTGTATTGGTCACTACAAAAGTGTAGTTGATCGTATCTCCGGCATCGATAATACCATTAGCATTTGTATCTACTACGCCTGTACTGGTTTTTGTAATATCTAATAAAGGCTGACGTAAATCGGTAGTCGTAACATCATCTGGACTACCATCATTGTTTGGATCTACATTAGTAGCATCAGTAGGGTCATCTGAATTATCAGTAACCGGTGGTCCTAATGGATTTAATGGGTTTAAGGCACTTGCAACAGCCTGGTTGTTAAATGTCCCAGCGGTAATATCTCCGGCAGTAATGATATAACTAGCGGTATAGGTACTATTATCTACTGCACCAACTATTAAATCTATCGTAGTCGCAGGAACAACTGTAGCATTAGCATCTGTTACACCAATTCCTGTTAAATCTATATTTCCGGTATTGGTCACTACAAAAGTGTAGTTGATCGTATCTCCTGCATCGATAATACCATTACCATTCGTATCTACTACTCCCGTACTGGTCTTGGTAATATCTAATAAAGGTTGACGTAAATCGGTAACCGTAGGGTCATCTGGACTGCCGTCATTATTAGGATCTATATCAGTAGCATCATTAGGGTCATCTGAGTTATCGGTAACCGCTGCTCCTCCTAATGGGTTCGGTGCACTTGCTACTGCCGTATTGCTAAAGTTACCAGCAGTAATATCTCCAGCGGTAATAATATAACTCGCAGTATAGGTACTGTTATCTACTGCACCAACTACTAAATCTATAGTCGTAGCAGGGACAACTGTAGCATTAGCATCTGTTACACTGATACCCGTTAAATCTATATTTCCGGTATTGGTTACTACAAAAGTGTAGTTGATCGTATCTCCGGCATCAATAATACCATTACCATTCGTATCTACTACGCCTGTACTGGTTTTTGTAATATCTAATAACGGTTGACGTAAATCGGTAACTGTAGGATCATCTGGACTACCATCATTGTTTGGATCTATATCAGTAGCATCATTGGGATCATCTGAGTTATCAGTAACCGCTGCTCCTCCTAATGGGTTCGGTGCACTTGCAACTGCTGTATTGCTAAAGTTACCAGCAGTAATATCTCCAGCGGTAATAATATAACTTGCCGTATAGGTACTGTTATCTACTGCACCAGCTACTAAATCTATAGTCGTCGCTGGGACAACTGTAGCATTAGCATCTGTTACACTGATGCCTGTTAAATCTATATTTCCAGTATTAGTCACTACAAAAGTGTAGTTGATCGTATCTCCGGCATCGATAATACCATTAGCATTTGTATCTACTACTCCCGTACTGGTTTTAGTAATATCTAATAAAGGCTGACGTAAATCGGTAACCGTAGGATCATCTGGACTGCCGTCATTATTAGGATCTACATTTGTCGCATTATTTGGGTCATCTGAGTTATCGGTAACCGCTGCTCCTCCTAATGGGTTCGGTGCACTTGCTACTGCCGTATTGCTAAAGTTACCAGCAGTAATATCTCCAGCGGTAATAATATAACTTGCAGTATAGGTACTGTTATCTACTGCACCAACTACTAAATCTATAGTCGTAGCAGGAGTAACTGTAGCATTAGCATCTGTTACACTAATACCCGTTAAGTCTATATTTCCAGTATTAGTTACTACAAAAGTGTAGTTGATCGTATCTCCGGCATCAATAATACCATTACCATTTGTATCAACAACACCCGTACTGGTTTTTGTAATATCTAATAAAGGCTGACGTAAATCGGTAGTCGTAACATCATCTGGACTACCATCATTGTTTGGATCTACATTCGTAGCATCAGTAGGATCATCTGAGTTATCAGTAACCGGTGGTCCTAATGGATTTAATGGGTTTAAGGCACTTGCAACAGCCTGGTTATTAAAGGTACCGGCGGTAATATCTCCTGCGGTAATAATATAACTTGCGGTATAGGTACTGTTATCTACTGCACCAGCTACTAAATCTATAGTCGTAGCAGGAGTAACTGTAGCATTAGCATCCGTTACACCAATTCCCGTTAAATCTATATTTCCAGTATTAGTCACTACAAAAGTGTAGTTGATCGTATCTCCGGCATCGATAATACCATTACCGTTCGTATCTACTACTCCCGTACTGGTCTTGGTAATATCTAATAAAGGCTGACGTAAATCGGTAACCGTAGGATCATCTGGACTCCCGTCATTATTAGGATCTATATCAGTAGCATCATTAGGGTCATCTGAGTTATCAGTAACCGCTGCTCCTCCTAATGGGTTCGGTGCACTTGCTACCGCTGTATTGGTAAAGTTACCCGCAGTAATATCTCCCGCAGTAATAATATAACTAGCGGTATACGTACTGTTATCCACTGCACCAACTACTAAATCTATAGTCGTAGCAGGAGTAACTGTAGCATTAGCATCTGTTACACTAATACCTGTTAAGTCTATATTTCCGGTATTGGTCACTACAAAAGTGTAGTTGATTGTATCTCCGGCATCGATAATACCATTACCATTTGTATCAACAACGCCCGTACTGGTTTTTGTAATATCTAATAACGGTTGACGTAAATCGGTAGTCGTAACATCATCTGGACTACCATCATTGTTTGGATCTACATTCGTAGCATCAGTAGGGTCATCTGAATTATCAGTAACCGGTGGACCTAATGGATTTAATGGGTTCAAGGCACTTACAACGGCCTGGTTGTTAAAGGTACCGGCAGTAATATCTCCGGCAGTAATGATATAACTAGCGGTATAGGTACTGTTATCTACTGCACCAACTATTAAATCTATCGTAGTCGCAGGAACAACCGTAGCATTAGCATCTGTTACACTGATTCCTGTTAAATCTATATTTCCGGTATTGGTCACTACAAAAGTGTAGTTGATCGTATCTCCGGCATCAATAATACCATTACCATTTGTATCAACAACCCCTGTACTGGTTTTTGTAATATTTAATAAAGGCTGACGTAAATCGGTAACCGTAGGATCATCTGGACTGCCGTCATTGTTGGGATCTACATTTGTTGGATTATTTGGGTCATCTGAGTTATCGGTAACCGCTGCTCCTCCTAATGGGTTCGGTGCACTTGCAACTGCTGTATTGGTAAAGTTACCTGCAGTAATATCTCCCGCAGTAATAATATAACTAGCGGTATAGGTACTGTTATCTACTGCACCAACTACTAAATCTATTGTCGTAGCAGGGACAACTGTAGCATTAGCATCTGTTACACTGATGCCTGTTAAATCTATATTTCCTGTATTGGTCACTACAAAAGTGTAGTTGATCGTATCTCCGGCATCGATAATACCGTTACCATTTGTATCTACTACGCCTGTACTGGTTTTTGTAATATCTAATAAAGGCTGACGTAAATCGGTAGTCGTAACATCATCTGGACTACCATCATTGTTTGGATCTACATTCGTAGCATCAGTAGGGTCATCTGAGTTATCTGTTACTGGTGGTCCTAATGGATTTAATGGGTTTAAGGCACTTGCAACAGCCTGGTTGTTAAATGTCCCAGCGGTAATATCTCCGGCAGTAATGATATAACTAGCGGTATAGGTACTATTATCTACTGCACCAACTATTAAATCTATCGTAGTCGCAGGAACAACTGTAGCATTAGCATCTGTTACACCAATTCCTGTTAAATCTATATTTCCGGTATTGGTCACTACAAAAGTGTAGTTGATCGTATCTCCTGCATCGATAATACCATTACCATTCGTATCTACTACTCCCGTACTGGTCTTGGTAATATCTAATAAAGGTTGACGTAAATCGGTAACCGTAGGGTCATCTGGACTGCCGTCATTATTAGGATCTACATTTGTTGGATTATTTGGGTCATCTGAGTTATCAGTAACCGCTGCTCCTCCTAATGGGTTCGGTGCACTTGCTACTGCTGTATTGGTAAAGTTACCTGCAGTAATATCTCCCGCAGTAATAATATAACTTGCCGTATAGGTACTGTTATCTACTGCACCAACTACTAAATCTATCGTAGTCGCAGGAACAACTGTAGCATTAGCATCCGTTACACTGATGCCTGTTAAATCTATATTTCCGGTATTGGTCACTATAAAAGTGTAGTTGATCGTATCTCCGGCATCGATAATACCATTAGCATTTGTATCAACAACGCCCGTACTGGTTTTGGTAATATCTAATAAAGGTTGACGTAAGTCGGTAACTGTAGGATCATCCGGGTCATTATCACCATCTGGATCGACATTCGTAGCATTATCAGGGTCATCCGAGACATCTGTTTCCAAATTTACATTAACATCAACACTACTTACTGTTGCACTATTACTATAGCTACCTGTATTAATATCTGCCTGAAGAAGTGTATATGTCCCTGTAAACGTTGTGTTGTCCATTGCTCCCGAAGCTAAACTCGCTATTGGAGTACCGCTAACAGTTATCCCCGAATCTGTAACTGTTACATTAGTCAATGTGGTTCCTCCGGTATTAGTTATGGTAAAGACATAAGTGATTGTATCACCTGCATCTATAACACCATTTGTATTTGTATCCACATAAGTGTCTGTCTTTAAAAGTGAAATATCTATCCATTCTCTCCAGTTAGATTCTCCCCCCGGGCTATCTGTATCAGGAAAAGGACTGGTAGCCGTTTGACCACCGTTTGTAGGATCTAAATTGGCATCATCTACATCAAAATTATCATCCAAACCATCATTATCAGCATCTGATGCTGCTGGTACAGTATCTGCAATACCATCATCGTTAGTATCATATGCTTCAATGGTATCACTTTCATTATCACCGTCTGAATCTAAATCCAGATAATCTGGTACCGTATCACTATTAGGAGTACCTGCATCTGTGTTTATTGGTATTAGCGGAAATCCTCCAGAATTTATATCATAACGATCATCAATCCCATCCCCATCTGCATCATTTAATAAAGGGGCTTGATACCCTGCAGTTGTCTGAGCTTCAATATTATCTACTATTCCATCATTATCTGCATCAATATCAAGATAATCATCATTACCAGAACCATCACTATTAGGAGTAGGAAGTGGTGTTCCTGTTGTAACTTCTCCTACTCCACTACCACTATCTATATTATCAACAATATCTGCTAATCCATCACCATCTGCATCGGTAGGTACTCCTGTGCCGATAACACCATCATTATCGGGGTCAGTCCCCCCTGCCTCTATAACATCTAAGATACCATCGTTATCACTATCTAAATCTAAATGGTTGGAAATACCATCTCCATCAAAATCAAATTGAGGTTCTACTACTCCGTTTACATTTCCTATTGTAAAATTATTATCATTATCATCAAGATATGCCGGTATACCATCTCCATCAACATCCAAATTAGGTTCGCCTGCAGCTCCAGATTCATCTATATCCAAAATACCATCATCATCATCATCAGGATCTCTGGCATCAGAAAGGCCATCTCCATCAGAATCTCTATCTCCAGATATTGTACTTATAAAAACTCCAGAATCTAATGTAGGATCACCTGTATCAGCAATTGCCATTTTAAATCTATATGTATTGCCCGGTAGTAACCCAGACAGTACTCCTGTTAATTGTTGTGTTATACCATTATATTCTGTAAATATTGTAAAAGGTCCAGGATTAGTATTACAGGCAGCAGCCGATGTGTCATGCCCATTATTAATATAAAAAGCAGAGTTTGTCAAATCTTCTGTAGTGGCATCGTCATTACATCCTACGAATCCTGCATTTATCGTATTTACCGCAACAGGACTTGTAGTTCCCGGCACTAAAGCTATATTCTGAGTACCAGTTATTCCGGGACCAGAAACAAAAAATCCAAAAATATCATTGAATACACTTCCCACATAATCTGGATATTCATCAGATCCAAATTGATACACTACTTTTAAATCTGTAAATCCAGGTTCTAAAACTACATCAAATGAAAAGACAACCACGTCATGTACCGCAGTTGCATCTATTGCAGTAATATCCGGATCGCTATAAACACCACCAGGAGCAAGTGGTAGCGCATCAATACTAGCTTGCACTCCAGAATTACTAGGCCATGCCGCATTACCATTACTCCCGAATGCCTGAGTAGCACTACCTGTAGACATTAAGACTCCTCCATCTAAAGAAAGGTTAGCTCCTGCTGTACCATTAGAAAATGTTGCTAATTGTGAAGATCTATCTCCATTTTCAAGAGTAGCATTAGATAATCCTACTCCATCACCGTCTAATACACTTAACATAGCCGCATCGGTAGGGTTACCTGCAAAGGTTGCCTGAGAATAGGAAAAATTACTTATAATCAAAAAAAGACCTAATACTAGTACGGTTCTTTTTTGATTCATCTGTTTGGTCTGAAAAAAAGTAAAAATTTTCATAGGCTATTTATGATAAATTGGTTGTGTTATTGTTTTGGAACGATTCAAAGTAATTGGTATAGTTATTTTTAGAAATATCGAACATATTTATATCTATCAATATCATATAATTTTGACGAAATAAAGATGCAGTTACCAAGGGTAATATGTAGCATATGGATAAAAAGGAATTTGTTCCTTTTTTATACTCTAATAACCGGGTAAAACTCATCATACTTTTCTGTTTGGGGTATTTGATAATGAAATAAAAAACTATAAAAATTCAACTATTATATCTAGCGAAAGTTAACATATATTTTTGTTAAAACAATAAAAAATAACGTCAAAAAGATTTATTTTACCGATGAAACGCTATTTTCTTTCGATAAATGGTCACCCCCTCTACTAACAAAATATTTTGATTTTTTTGATATTTTCATATAAACACCTCTCTTTATGGAAGTTAGATTTCAACAAAAGCCTATGAGCATATTTATTGCTAAAACTGGTAGTAATTTCCTCAATTTTTCTCTGTGTGTTATGATAGTTTTTATGCTCTATAAGTACCGAAGAAATTTCTAAAAAAGAATATGCTATAAACGAATATGTTCCCAGTAAAATGGTAATTATTCCTGTTAAAAATAATGCTCTGTAATTTGGTGAGTTATCAACTTGCTTTTGAATGTAGTTCGTATAGATATTCTGAATAAAAGAAGATATATCTTTTGATATAAAAAAAAGGAACCTCATAATGGTGGTTTAGTTTAAAATTATCGTTATTCAAATCCTTACAATTACTGGCTCGCCAAAAGTTTTATAATTGCTGGATTGTTTTTTATATGTATTTACTTTTGTTTATTCGTTATCTATTTTGATATTTTTTAGTGTGAAACGCTATTTACTTACTCATTAAAAATTTATGTGTATTTAATTTGGAAAGAAAAACAATAGAATGTGATTATACAATTTTAACAATAGTGTCATTAAGCGTTAAAAAAGAAAATGCATCAATAAGATTATACAAGGAAATATATTTATCAAATGTAATTTTTTTATATACGCAACAATAATTTAAAAAATGATGACTTATACCATGTTTTTCTCAACATCATAAATTTATATATAAATCCTTAATTATAAATACATTAAAAACTCAAAATAAATATGGTTTTACCATATCTACAATCATATAATTGGTGATTGCGTAAGAAAAAGATTAGGTATGTAAGAAACTATAGTAGATGTCATTTCATTTACTCTTTGTATCTACTGAAACAAAATATTTCTATACAGTAAATTATAATGGTAAATAGATAGTACGATGCAATTTGATATGCAATGTAATTTTGGTTAAAAGAAGCGAGGTGTTAGCATTCTATTGTATTTTTTGAAAAGTTCGAATCTGAGAAAGACCTCATAACTGCCATCATTAAATTGACTCTGACCTAACTCGGTGGTTTCTCGATCATAAGCAAAACCAATCATTAATGCATCTGAGATCTGAAACCCTATAGTACCACTTAATGCAGCACTCCATCGATAAGCGGCTCCCAGTGTTAAACGATCATACAATAAAAAATTAGCCGAAATATCTACCTGTAATGGAGCGCCAAACACTAATTTACTCAAAACTGCTGGCTTAAACTTAACATCATCACTCAAATCAAAAACATGACCTGCTATTAAATAATAATTAATACGCTCCTCTGCCAAAAAACTAACAGCATCACTACTACTTGTCGTAGTACTCTCATCAAAATGATCTGTCTCTAATAAATTAGGAGCACTTAAACCTACATAAAACTTATTGGTATGATAATAAACTCCAACTCCAACATTAGGACTAAACTTATTGTCTATATTACTCTCAAACAATGCATCATTAGTATTGAATTGTGATAGTTTTTGAAAATCAACATTCAGTAAATGACCACCGGCTTTTATACCTAAACTTAACTTTCCAGTCTCTGAAGTAGGAATCGTATACGAAAAATCAATATCGAAATACGTCTCATCGGTAGGACCAATCTGATCATTAACTATAGATAGACCCAAACCAACACGCTCATTCCCCCCAATAGGAGTGTTAAAGGTAAGTGTCTGGGTTCGGGGTGCTCCATCTAAACCAACCCATTGACTACGATGAAGACCCATAATACTTAGTACTCCTCGACTACCTGCATAGGCAGGGTTTACACTTATAGTGTTATACATATACTGAGTGTACTGAGCATCTTGTTGTGCATAACTGGCAAAAAACGTAATGCTCAAAAACGCTGTCACAACTATTATCTTTATTTTTTTCATCCGCTTTAGTAGAACTATTTTAATTTACCCCCACGAGTAGGTATATTAATACTCGTGGAATCTAAATTTTGATTGATTATCTGTTAATATATAAATATCCAGCTCTAGACTTTTGGACTCCACTAGCATTTTCATATTCCAGGACATAATAATATGTTCCAACAGGTAATTCTTCTTTTCCATTTATAGTTTGTCTTCCACTAGAAATTCCTTTGAAAAACCTCACACCTGGTTGCTCATACCCATCCTGTTCAAACACCTTAACGCCCCAACGATTATATATTTGTAACGTGTTTTTAGGAAAATCACTTAGTCCCATGATCCTAAACTCATCATTAACACCATCTCCATTTGGAGACATTCCTGTATATATAATGATCTCTTCTTCTTCAATTACAAATACAGTCTCGTCTTCAAAATCACCATCATTATCTAAATCAATATTGGTATCATTTAATGGGTCATCAGATATATCAGATACATCCAAACCATCTGGATTCTGTCCAGTCACAGTAGCCTGATTAGACACACTACCAGAACGTATATCTTCTTCTGTTAGAATATAAGTTGCCGTAAAACTATCCGTATCTGTTTCTCCTGCAGCTAAATCAATCGGGCCGCCTACTACTTCAACCCCTGGCAATGGGTCATTAAGAATAATATTAGTAATATCTACATTACCTCTGTTTTCTATAGTAAAGGTATATCGTATTTCATCTCCTGCATTAGGTAGATCATCTCCATTTGCATCTACATATGAGGCCGTCTTAGTTAATGCCAGATTAGAAATATCATTTGCAACTGCTACCGTAATAACTACTATAGCATCATCACATACCACAGGGGTAGTAACGCTACACAAGGTATAATTTATAGTATATTCTCCTGGTGTTGTATTTGGCAATACTGTTATTATTCCTGTTATAGGATCCAAGCTAACACCATCTCCAGAATCAGAATCTGTAACTGCCGTTATAACAACATTTGTTCCTAATGTAGCTGGATTACAATCTAACAGATCGTTAGCATCTACAACATTAACAGAACTACCTCCTATACTTCCATTAATAACTACAATATCATTATTAGCAATTGTTACGGTCGGTACAGTTATATCAAAAGTACAAGTGTCACTATTTCCAGAAACGTCACTAAATGTATAAGTCACTGTAGTTGTTCCTACCGGAAATGCATCACCAGGGTTATGTGTACTACTAACAATTAATGGATCTGTACAATTATCGGTCGCAGTAGGTGGTGCCCAGCTAACAACAGCATTACACGTATTAGCAATTGCTGTCTGAACTATATCTGATGGGCAACTGGTAACTACCGGATCTATATTATCTATTACAGTTACAGTTTGTGTACAGGTAGCCGTATTTCCAGAACTATCCGTTACTGTCCAGGTTATGGTCGTATCTCCTAATGGGAAGGTCGCCGGTGCATCACTAACTGTACTAACAACCGAACAATTATCTGAAGTCGTTGGGGTAACAAGAGCAACTCCTGTCGCTACACAACTTGCCGCATCTACATTGACACTCACATCTGCTGGGCACACTATCGTTGGATTGATATTATCGGTTACCGTTACCGTTTGAGTACAGGTAGCTGTATTACCAGAACCATCGGTTACTGTCCAGGTCACTGTCGTATTTCCTAATGGGAAAACTCCCGGTGCATCGTTGGTTACACTGGCTACTGTACAGTTATCTGAAGTGGTAGGTGTACCTAAAGAAACACTACTTGCAGTACATAGACCTGCGTCTACATTAACGCTCACCACATCTGCAGGACATACTATTGTAGGATCGGTAGTATCATCAACAATAACAGTTTGTGTCTGTTGAACTACATTACCATTACCGTCATCATAAGTCCAGGTCACCGTAAAGGTTCCTTGTGTTGTATATGTTAAAGGATCTGTAGTTGTTCCATTTATTGTTACAACTCCTCCACATCCATCTGTAGCTGTTGGGATAGTAGTTATTGTTGCGCTACACTCCCCTACTACATCAGGTAATGGATTAATATCAGGAACCGGAATTCCTGTGTCTTGTACTATTACCGTTTGTGTTTGTTGGCTTGTATTGCCATTTCCATCATCATAAGTCCAGGTCACCGTATATGTTCCAATTACTGTATAATTTGTAGGGTCAGTAGTGGTTGCGGTTATTATTCCTCCACAATTATCTGTCGCTGTTGGAGCTATTGTTGTGGCGCTACACTCACCTATTACATCAGGTAATGGAATAACATTAGCTACCGGAGCTTCATTATCTGTTACCGTTACGGTCTGTGTACACGTTGTTGTATTACCAGAACTATCCGTTACTGTCCAGATGACTGTCGTATCTCCTAATGGGAAAACTCCCGGTGCATCATTAGTTACACTAGCTACAGCACAATTATCTGTAGTAGTAGGTGTACCTAAAGCAACACTACTCGCTGTACATAAACCTGCATCTACATTAACATTTACCGTGGCTGGACAACTGATTGTTGGATCAATATTGTCGGTTACTGTTACGGTTTGGGTACAGGTCGCCGTATTTCCAGAACTATCCGTGACTGTCCAGGTCACTGTGGTATCTCCTATCGGGAAAACTCCCGGTGCATCATTAGTTACACTAGCTACTGCACAATTATCTGAAGTAGTCGGTGTACCTAAAGCAACACTACTCGCAGTACATAAACCAGCGTCTACATTAACGTTTACGGTGGCTGGACATGCAATTACCGGATCAATATTATCAGTTACCGTTACGGTCTGTGTACAGGTCGCTGTATTACCAGAACTATCCGTTACTGTCCAGGTTACTGTGGTATCTCCTAATGGGAAAACTCCTGGTGCATCATTAGTCGCACTAGCTACTGCACAATTATCTGAAGTAGTAGGTGTACCTAAAGCAACACTACTTGCGGTACATAAACCTGCATCTACATTAACATTTACCGTGGCTGGACAACTGATCGTTGGATCAATATTGTCGGTTACTGTTACGGTTTGTGTACAGGTCGCTGTGTTTCCAGAACTATCCGTTACTGTCCAGGTCACTGTCGTATCTCCTATCGGGAAAACTCCCGGTGCATCGTTGGTTGTACTAGCTACTGCACAATTATCTGAAGTAGTCGGTGTACCTAAAGCAACACCACTCGCTGTACATAATCCAGCATCTACATTGACATTTACCGTTGCTGGACAACTGATTGTTGGGTCAATGTTATCGGTTACTGTTACCGTTTGTGTACAGGTCGCTGTATTTCCAGAACTATCCGTTACTGTCCAGGTCACTGTGGTATCTCCTATCGGGAAAACTCCCGGTGCGTCATTGGTTACACTAGCTACTGCACAATTATCTGAAGAGGTAGGTGTACCTAAAGCAACACTACTCGCTGTACATAAACCTGCATCTACATTAACGTTTACGGTGGCTGGACATGCAATTACCGGATCGATATTATCGGTTACCGTTACGGTCTGTGTACAGGTAGCTGTATTTCCTGAACTGTCCGTGACTGTCCAGGTCACTGTGGTATCTCCTAGTGGGAAAACTCCCGGTGCATCATTGGTTACACTAGCTACTGCACAATTATCTGAAGAGGTCGGTGTACCTAAAGCAACACTACTCGCAGTACATAAGCCTGCATCTACATTGACATTTACTGTCGCTGGACATGCAATTACCGGATCGATATTATCGGTTACCGTTACGGTCTGTGTACAGGTAGCTGTATTTCCAGAACTGTCGGTGACTGTCCAGGTGACTGTCGTATCTCCTATCGGGAAAACTCCCGGTGCATCGTTAGTTACACTGGCTATCGTGCAATTATCTGAAGTAGTAGGTGTACCTAAAGCAACACCACTCGCGGTACATAATCCAGCATCTACATTAACGTTTACGGTGGCTGGACAACTGATTGTTGGATCGATATTATCTGTTACCGTTACGGTCTGTGTACACGTTGTTGTATTACCAGAACTATCCGTTACTGTCCAGGTCACTGTGGTATCTCCTATCGGGAAAACTCCCGGTGCGTCATTGGTTACACTAGCTACTGCACAATTATCTGAAGAGGTAGGTGTACCTAAAGCAACACTACTCGCAGTACATAGACCAGCATCTACATTGACATTTACTGTCGCTGGACAACTGATTGTTGGATCGATATTATCGGTTACCGTTACGGTCTGTGTACAGGTAGCTGTATTTCCTGAACTGTCCGTGACTGTCCAGGTCACTGTGGTATCTCCTAGTGGGAAAACTCCCGGTGCATCATTGGTTACACTAGCTACTGCACAATTATCTGAAGAGGTCGGTGTACCTAAAGCAACACTACTCGCAGTACATAAGCCTGCATCTACATTGACATTTACTGTCGCTGGACATGCAATTACCGGATCGATATTATCGGTTACCGTTACGGTCTGTGTACAGGTAGCTGTATTTCCAGAACTGTCGGTGACTGTCCAGGTGACTGTCGTATCTCCTATCGGGAAAACTCCCGGTGCATCGTTAGTTACACTGGCTATCGTGCAATTATCTGAAGTAGTAGGTGTACCTAAAGCAACACCACTCGCGGTACATAATCCAGCATCAACATTGACATTTACTGTGGCTGGACAACTGATTGTTGGATCAATATTGTCTATTACCGTTACGGTTTGCATACAGGTCGCTGTATTTCCAGAACTATCCGTTACTGTCCAGGTCACTGTTGTATCTCCTACCGGAAAAGTGCCCGGAGAATCATTAGTAGTACTTACTACTGTACAATTATCAGAAATTGTTGGGGTAACTAAAGTAACTCCTGTTGCGATACAGCTTCCAGGGTTTACATTTACACTTACATCTGCTGCACATATTATCGTTGGATCAATATTATCTATTACCGTTACTATTTGAGTACAGGTCGCTGTGTTTCCAGAACTATCCGTGACTGTCCAGGTGACTGTCGTATCTCCTAGTGGGAAAACTCCCGGTGCATCGTTGGTTGTACTGGCTACTGCACAATTATCTGAAGTAGTAGGTGTACCTAAAGCAACACTACTCGCTGTACATAAACCTGCATCTACATTGACATTTACTGTCGCTGGACAACTGATTGTTGGATCAATGTTATCGGTTACTGTTACCGTTTGTGTACAGGTCGCTGTATTTCCAGAACTATCTGTTACTGTCCAGGTCACTGTGGTATCTCCTAATGGGAAGGTTGCTGGTGCATCGTTGGTTGTACTGGCTACTGCACAATTATCTGAAGTAGTAGGTGTACCTAAAGCAACACTGCTCGCTGTACATAATCCAGCATCTACATTGACATTTACTGTGGCTGGACAACTGATTGTTGGATCGATATTATCGGTTACTGTTACCGTTTGTGTACAGGTAGCTGTATTTCCAGAACTATCCGTGACTGTCCAGGTCACTGTTGTATCTCCTATCGGGAAAACTCCCGGTGCATCGTTGGTTGTACTGGCTACTGCGCAATTATCTGAAGTAGTAGGTGTACCTAAAGCAACACTGCTCGCTGTACATAAACCTGCATCTACATTAACGCTTACCGTTGCTGGACAACTGATTGTTGGATCGATATTATCGGTTACTGTTACCGTTTGTGTACAGGTAGCTGTATTTCCTGAACTATCCGTTACTGTCCAGGTGACTGTGGTATCTCCTATCGGGAAAACTCCCGGTGCATCGTTGGTTGTACTGGCTACTGCGCAATTATCTGAAGTAGTCGGTGTACCTAAAGCAACACTGCTCGCAGTACATAAACCTGCATCTACATTGACATTTACCGTTGCTGGACAACTGATCGTTGGATCAATGTTATCGGTTACCGTTACCGTTTGTGTACAGGTAGCTGTATTTCCAGAACTATCCGTTACTGTCCAGGTTACTGTGGTATCTCCTAGTGGGAAAACTCCCGGTGCATCATTAGTCGCACTAGCTACTGCACAATTATCTGAAGTAGTCGGTGTACCTAAAGCAACACTACTCGCAGTACATAAGCCAGCGTCTACATTAACGTTTACCGTTGCTGGACAACTGATTGTTGGATCGATATTATCGGTTACCGTTACGGTCTGTGTACAGGTCGCTGTATTACCAGAACTGTCCGTTACGGTCCAGGTGACTGTTGTATCTCCTATCGGGAAAACTCCCGGTGCATCGTTGGTTGTACTGGCTACTGCACAATTATCTGAAGTAGTAGGTGTACCTAAAGCAACACTACTCGCAGTACATAAGCCTGCATCTACATTGACATTTACTGTCGCTGGGCAACTGATTGTTGGATCGATATTGTCGGTTACTGTTACCGTTTGTGTACAGGTCGCTGTATTTCCAGAACTATCCGTTACGGTCCAGGTCACTGTGGTATCTCCTAGTGGGAAAACTCCTGGTGCATCGTTGGTTGTACTGGCTACTGTACAATTATCTGAAGTAGTAGGTGTACCCAAAGCAACACTACTTGCAGTACATAATCCAGCATCTACATTGACATTTACCGTTGCTGGACAACTGATTGTTGGATCGATATTGTCGGTTACTGTTACGGTTTGAGTACAGGTCGCTGTGTTTCCAGAACTATCCGTTACTGTCCAGGTGACTGTCGTATCTCCTATCGGGAAAACTCCCGGTGCATCATTGGTTGTACTGGCTACTGCACAATTATCTGAAGTAGTAGGTGTACCTAAAGCAACACTACTCGCTGTACATAAGCCAGCATCTACATTGACATTTACTGTGGATGGACAACTGATTGTTGG
This sequence comes from Aquimarina spinulae, assembly GCF_943373825.1. NCBI lineage: Bacteria > Pseudomonadati > Bacteroidota > Flavobacteriia > Flavobacteriales > Flavobacteriaceae > Aquimarina > Aquimarina spinulae. The sequence continues at coordinate 125,302 of NZ_CALSBP010000002.1, forward strand.
ATCAATGTTATCGGTTACGGTTACCGTTTGGTTACAAATGGCTGTATTACCTGAACTATCTGTTACCGTCCAGGTGACTGTTGTATCCCCTATCGGGAAAACTCCCGGTGCATCGTTAGTTACACTGGCTACTGCACAATTATCTGAAGTAGTAGGTGTACCTAAAGCAACACTACTCGCTGTACATAAACCTGCATCTACATTTACATTTACTGTGGATGGACAACTGATTGTTGGATCAATGTTATCGGTTACGGTTACCGTTTGTGTACAGGTCGCTGTATTTCCAGAACTATCCGTTACTGTCCAGGTCACTGTGGTATCTCCTAGTGGGAAAACTCCCGGTGCATCATTAGTTGTACTAGCTACTGCACAATTATCTGAAGTAGTAGGTGTACCTAAAGCAACACTGCTCGCAGTACATAAGCCTGCATCTACATTGACATTTACCGTGGCTGGGCAACTGATCGTTGGATCAATGTTATCGGTTACTGTTACCGTTTGTGTACAAGTTGCTGTGTTTCCAGAACTATCCGTGACTGTCCAGGTGACTGTCGTATCTCCTAGTGGGAAAACTCCTGGTGCATCATTGGTTGTACTAGCTACTGCACAATTATCTGAAGTAGTCGGTGTACCCAAAGCAACACTGCTCGCAGTACATAAACCTGCATCTACATTGACATTTACCGTTGCTGGACAACTGATCGTTGGATCAATGTTATCGGTTACCGTTACGGTTTGTGTACAGGTCGCTGTATTTCCAGAACTATCCGTTACTGTCCAGGTTACTATGGTATCTCCTAGTGGGAAAACTCCCGGTGCATCGTTGGTTGTACTAGCTACTGCACAATTATCTGAAGTAGTAGGTGTACCTAAAGCAACACTGCTCGCAGTACATAAGCCAGCATCTACATTTACATTTACCGTTGCTGGGCAACTGATTGTTGGATCGATATTGTCGGTTACTGTTACCGTTTGTGTACAGGTAGCTGTATTTCCAGAACTGTCGGTGACTGTCCAGGTGACTGTTGTATCTCCTATCGGGAAAACTCCTGGTGCATCATTGGTTGTACTGGCTACAGCACAATTATCTCCTGTAGTTGGCGTACCTAAAGCAACACTACTCGCAGTACATAAGCCTGCATCTACATTGACATTTACTGTGGCAGGACAACTGATTGTTGGATCAATATTGTCGGTTACGGTTACGGTTTGTGTACAGGTAGCTGTATTCCCAGAACTGTCCGTTACTGTCCAGGTGACTGTCGTATCTCCTATCGGGAAAACTCCTGGTGCATCATTGGTTGTACTGGCTACTGCACAATTATCTCCTGTAGTTGGGGTTCCTAAAGTAACACCACTCGCAGTACATAAGCCTGCATCTACATTGACATTTACCGTGGCTGGACAACTGATCGTTGGATCAATATTGTCGGTTACCGTTACCGTTTGAGTACAGGTAGCTGTGTTTCCAGAACTATCCGTGACTGTCCAGGTGACTGTTGTATCTCCTAATGGGAAAACTCCCGGTGCATCATTGGTTGTACTGGCTACTGCACAATTATCTCCTGTAGTTGGGGTTCCTAAAGTAACACCACTCGCAGTACATAAGCCTGCATCTACATTGACATTTACCGTGGCTGGACAACTGATCGTTGGATCAATATTGTCGGTTACCGTTACCGTTTGAGTACAGGTAGCTGTGTTTCCAGAACTATCCGTGACTGTCCAGGTGACTGTTGTATCTCCTAATGGGAAAACTCCCGGTGCATCATTGGTTGTACTCGCTACTGCACAATTATCTCCTGTAGTCGGAGTGCCTAAAGTAACACTACTCGCAGTACATAGACCGGCATCAACATTTACGTTTACGGTTGCTGGACAACTGATTGTTGGATCAATGTTATCGGTTACTGTTACCGTTTGTGTACAGGTAGCTGTATTTCCAGAACTATCCGTGACTGTCCAGGTCACTGTGGTATCTCCTAGTGGGAAAACTCCTGGTGCATCATTGGTTGTACTGGCTACTGCACAATTATCTGAAGTAGTAGGTGTACCCAAAGCAACACTGCTCGCTGTACATAATCCAGCATCTACATTGACATTTACTGTCGCTGGGCAACTGATTGTTGGATCGATATTATCGGTTACCGTTACGGTCTGTGTACAGGTTGCTGTATTACCAGAACTATCCGTTACTGTCCAGGTGACTGTCGTATCTCCTAGTGGGAAAACTCCTGGTGCATCATTGGTTGTACTGGCTACTGCACAATTATCTCCTGTAGTTGGGGTTCCTAAAGTAACACCACTCGCAGTACATAAGCCAGCATCTACATTGACATTTACTGTGGCTGGACAACTGATCGTTGGATCAATATTATCCGTTACCGTTACCGTTTGAGTACAGGTAGCTGTGTTTCCAGAACTATCCGTGACTGTCCAGGTGACTGTTGTATCTCCTAATGGGAAAACTCCCGGTGCATCATTGGTTGTACTCGCTACTGCACAATTATCTCCTGTAGTCGGAGTGCCTAAAGTAACACTACTCGCAGTACATAGACCGGCATCAACATTTACGTTTACGGTTGCTGGACAACTGATTGTTGGATCAATGTTATCGGTTACTGTTACCGTTTGTGTACAGGTAGCTGTATTTCCAGAACTATCCGTTACTGTCCAGGTCACTGTGGTATCTCCTAGTGGGAAAACTCCCGGTGCATCGTTAGTTACACTGGCTACTGCACAATTATCTGAAGTAGTAGGTGTACCTAAAGCAACACTGCTCGCAGTACATAAACCAGCGTCTACATTAACGTTTACGGTGGCTGGACAACTGATTGTTGGATCGATATTATCGGTTACCGTTACGGTCTGTGTACAGGTCGCTGTATTTCCAGAACTATCCGTGACTGTCCAGGTCACTGTGGTATCTCCTATCGGGAAAACTCCCGGTGCATCATTGGTTGTACTGGCTACTGCACAATTATCTGAAGTAGTAGGTGTACCTAAAGCAACACTGCTCGCTGTACATAAACCAGCATCAACATTTACGTTTACGGTTGCTGGACAACTGATTGTTGGATCGATATTGTCTGTTACTGTTACCGTTTGTGTACAGGTAGCTGTATTTCCAGAACTATCCGTTACGGTCCAGGTGACTGTCGTATCTCCTAGTGGGAAAACTCCCGGTGCATCGTTGGTTGTACTGGCTACTGCACAATTATCTGAAGTAGTAGGTGTACCCAAAGCAACACTGCTCGCTGTACATAATCCAGCATCTACATTGACATTTACTGTCGCTGGGCAACTGATTGTTGGATCGATATTATCGGTTACCGTTACGGTCTGTGTACAGGTTGCTGTATTACCAGAACTATCCGTGACTGTCCAGGTCACTGTGGTATCTCCTAGTGGGAAAACTCCTGGTGCATCATTAGTCGCACTAGCTACTGCACAATTATCTGAAGTAGTAGGTGTACCCAAAGCAACACTACTCGCAGTACATAAACCAGCGTCTACATTAACGTTTACGGTGGCTGGACAACTGATCGTTGGATCAATGTTATCGGTTACCGTTACGGTTTGAGTACAGGTCGCTGTATTTCCAGAACTATCCGTTACTGTCCAGGTGACTGTCGTATCTCCTATCGGGAAAACTCCCGGTGCATCATTAGTCGCACTAGCTACAGCACAATTATCTGAAGTAGTAGGTGTACCCAAAGCAACACTACTCGCAGTACATAAGCCAGCATCTACATTGACATTTACCGTTGCTGGACAACTGATCGTTGGATCAATGTTATCGGTTACTGTTACCGTTTGTGTACAGGTCGCTGTATTTCCAGAACTATCCGTTACTGTCCAGGTGACTGTGGTATCTCCTAGTGGGAAAACTCCCGGTGCATCATTGGTTGTACTGGCTACTGCACAATTATCTGAAGTAGTCGGTGTACCCAAAGCAACACTGCTCGCAGTACATAAGCCTGCATCTACATTGACATTTACCGTGGCTGGACAACTGATCGTTGGATCAATATTGTCGGTTACGGTTACGGTTTGTGTACAGGTAGCTGTATTCCCAGAACTGTCCGTTACTGTCCAGGTGACTGTCGTATCTCCTATCGGGAAAACTCCTGGTGCATCATTGGTTGTACTGGCTACTGCACAATTATCTCCTGTAGTTGGGGTTCCTAAAGTAACACCACTCGCAGTACATAAGCCTGCATCTACATTGACATTTACGGTTGCTGGACAACTGATCGTTGGATCAATGTTATCGCTTACTGTTACCGTTTGTGTACAGGTAGCTGTATTACCAGAACTGTCCGTTACGGTCCAGGTCACTGTCGTATCTCCTATCGGGAAAACTCCCGGTGCATCATTAGTCACACTGGCTACTGCACAGTTATCCCCTGTAGTTGGAGTGCCTAAAGCAACACTACTCGCTGTACATAATCCTGCATCTACATTGACATTTACCGTGGCTGGACAACTGATTGTTGGGTCAATATTGTCGGTTACTGTTACCGTTTGTGTACAGGTCGCTGTATTACCAGAACTATCCGTTACTGTCCAGGTCACTGTCGTATCTCCTATCGGGAAAACTCCCGGTGCATCATTGGTTGTACTAGCTACTGCACAATTATCTGAAGTAGTAGGTGTACCCAAAGCAACACTGCTCGCAGTACATAAGCCTGCATCTACATTGACATTTACTGTCGCTGGGCAACTGATCGTTGGATCAATATTATCCGTTACCGTTACCGTTTGAGTACAGGTCGCTGTATTACCAGAACTGTCCGTTACAGTCCAGGTGACTGTCGTATCTCCTAATGGGAAAACTCCCGGTGCATCATTGGTTGTACTGGCAACTGCACAATTATCTGAAGTAGTAGGTGTACCTAAAGCAACACTACTTGCAGTACATAAACCTGCATCTACATTGATATTTACTGTCGCTGGGCAACTGATCGTTGGATCAATATTATCCGTTACCGTTACCGTTTGAGTACAGGTAGCTGTGTTTCCAGAACTATCCGTTACTGTCCAGGTTACTGTTGTATCTCCTATCGGGAAAACTCCTGGTGCATCATTGGTTGTACTGGCTACAGCACAATTATCTCCTGTAGTTGGCGTACCTAAAGCAACACTACTCGCAGTACATAAGCCTGCATCTACATTGACATTTACTGTGGCAGGACAACTGATTGTTGGATCAATATTGTCGGTTACGGTTACGGTTTGTGTACAGGTAGCTGTATTACCAGAACTGTCCGTTACTGTCCAGGTGACTGTCGTATCTCCTATCGGGAAAACTCCTGGTGCATCATTGGTTGTACTGGCTACTGCACAATTATCTCCTGTAGTTGGGGTTCCTAAAGTAACACCACTCGCAGTACATAAGCCTGCATCTACATTGACATTTACGGTTGCTGGACAACTGATCGTTGGATCAATATTATCCGTTACCGTTACCGTTTGAGTACAGGTAGCTGTGTTTCCAGAACTATCCGTGACTGTCCAGGTGACTGTGGTATCTCCTATCGGGAAAACTCCCGGTGCATCATTGGTTGTACTGGCTACTGCACAATTATCTGAAGTAGTAGGTGTACCTAAAGCAACACTGCTCGCAGTACATAAACCAGCATCAACATTTACGTTTACGGTTGCTGGACAACTGATCGTTGGATCAATGTTATCGGTTACGGTTACCGTTTGGTTACAAATGGCTGTATTACCTGAACTATCTGTTACCGTCCAGGTGACTGTTGTATCTCCTATCGGGAAAACTCCCGGTGCATCGTTAGTTACACTAGTTACTGCACAATTATCTGAAGTAGTTGGTGTACCTAAAGTAACACCACTGGCTGTACATAGACCAGCATCTACATTGACATTTACTGTGGCAGGACATGCAATTATCGGATCTATATTATCTGTTACTGTTACGGTTTGTGTACAGGTAGCTGTGTTTCCAGAACTATCTGTTACTGTCCAGGTTACTGTTGTATCTCCTAATGGGAAAGCTCCTGGTGCATCGTTGGTTGTACTGGCTACAGCACAATTATCTGAAGTAGTTGGCGTACCTAAAGTAACACCACTCGCAGTACATAGACCGGCATCAACATTAACATTTACGGTTGCTGGACAACTGATTGTTGGATCAATATTGTCGGTTACCGTTACCGTTTGTGTACAGGTAGCTGTGTTTCCTGAACTATCCGTGACTGTCCAGGTGACTGTAGTATCTCCTATCGGGAAAACTCCCGGTGCATCATTGGTTGTACTCGCTACTGCACAATTATCTCCTGTAGTCGGAGTGCCTAAAGTAACACTACTCGCAGTACATAGACCGGCATCAACATTGACATTTACTGTGGCAGGACAACTGATTGTTGGATTAGTAGTATCTTCAACAGTAAGAGTTACAGTAATTGAAGTTTCAGGAGTACATACATATGTTGAACTTGAAACAACAACTCGATATTGATTACCATTATGTGCAACAAGTGCATTGGTAATTGTTAGTGTAGCAGTAGTTGTAGTACTATGAATTCCTGTATCTGTTAAATCATCCCAGGTACTACCATTAAACAATTGCCACTGATACGTATCTGCATTAGATGTCGCAACAGTGAAGGTAGTGTTTCCGCCTGGACATATGGCCGAATCTGATGGTTGTGTAGTAATTGATGGGGCAACTCCCGCTGTGGTTACATTAGCATTAGTACCTGTATATCCATCGGTTCCCGAGGTGACTACTCCATTTCCATCTACTGTAAGACCAGCTCCAAAAGTACCGTTACCCAAATATCCGTTATTATCACCATCGGTAAATCCGGCTTCAATAACATCATTACACCCATCGGCATCACTATCTAATTCTAAAAAATTATAATTATTATCTGTATCACTATCAGCAACTGTATAGTTTATGGTTCCACTGCTTTCACTTCCAGGTGCCTGAACCGCATCTGGTACTCCATCTGAACTTAAAGCGCCAGATACAACACCGTTTACATGTGCTTGATTATGACCCGCTTCTACAGCATCATAGATCCCATCATTATCACTATCTAAATCCAGACGATCCACAATGTTATCACCATCAGTATCTCTGTCGAAACATAATACAAAAGAATTTGCCTTAAAAGCTAACCAGGAATCAAAAAGATTATCTCCATTATCTGCTACTCCGATTTTGATCGTATTATTTCCTGCATTTAACACTGCAGAAAAAGTTATTGTATGTGTAAAACCATCTGCTTCAATATTTATGGCTGTAGGAACCGTTTCATTATCTGTATATGATCCGCTATCTACTGTATTATTTACCGTATCGATACTTAGTTGTGCTCCAGAAGGTGTTAATGCTAAATTAGTTCCGTTTATAAATATTTTAGGAGCATCGTTTAATCCTGTATTTACATAATCATTATATTCTTCCGAAGCAAAAACAAACTGACCCGAGATCACTGTTTCTGCTGGGATATTAACTACTATTTCAAGACTGGCAACATCAAATTCTGTACTACCTCCACCAAAATCGGCATCTTTTCCTCCTCCAGCGGCACCTGTACCATTAATTCCATCACCTAATGCATTAGGGGTTGAGAATTGATTAGATAAATTATCATCTAATTCAAGAACGTTACCCGAAGAAAAAATAATTCCCCGATCAAATCCAAGGAATGCATTTAAAGCTCCTCCACTACTTGTTATTTGATCACCATCATTGAATGTTCCTATTTGTGTTACAGCTCCACTACCTTCATTAACAGTAGCAGATACCAAAGTAAGATCAGAATCAGGGGCAAATAATAAATTTGCCAGAGTAGTGGCATTGTTTTCTGCAGTAATCTCAAAAGTAGTATTGGCATCATCCAGCAATTCTACTCCAAATGACCCTCCACCCAAATCACATTCATCTCTATCCAGGATTCCATCATTATCATCATCTAAATCTATAGAATCCATTATACCGTCTCCATCTGAGTTTACGGTTAAAAGCGCAGGTCCGGCGGGATCGATAATTTGTCCATCTGAAACGGTATCATCACCAAATACTCCATCTGTAAGATTATAAGAAGCCGTAGCTATTGTTCTTGCTCCTATAGTTGTTGTATTCAATGTAGTTGTAAAATCCTGATAAATATCTGATGCTCCTCCAGGAGTATTTGGTCCATATTTTCGGTATGTAAATCCTGCTAAAGAATTAGTGATATGCCAATAGTAAGTAACTGTTACATCGTCTCCCGGAGTTATACAGTCTAAAGTAAAATCTACCAATCCATAGGGATAATGATATGTTGCATCATTGGCCGCCAATTCTGATTCTAATACGGTACTGATACTAGAGATCTGAAAACAAATCCCTGTGGTTTCTATTGTTACATATCCTGTACCATCTGCTATGGGTATAGTAGCTACATTTCCTTGTGAAGAATCTGGTATTCCATCCCCGTTTCCATCGCCTCCATTAGGCCCTGCATCTTCTACTGTTCCTGTAACTCCATCACCATCCTCACAACCTGTAGTTATTGCATTATTTGTTACAGCAGCTACTGCTCCTGTGGTATATGCTGCTGCGACGACTAGACCATCATGATTCACAGTATTTGCAGTCACGGTAAGTGGTTCTGTAGCCGTATTCCATGGGTTATAGACTCCTCCATTTGCGCCATCTGCATTCCAGTTATTATATGCTTCATTGGCATCACTACAACCATCTGCATCACTATCAAGAGATTCAAAATCAAAGTCTCCAGCTGCATCTGTGTTTGCTATTGTATAATTAAGTATTCCAGACTCTGCAACCGTTTCTATAGTATCAAAAAGCCCATTATTTCCTGATCCCGTATCTGCTCCATTGATTCTTCCGTTACTGGTAGCAAACCCATGACCGGCTTCTATGGCATCATAGATACCATCATTATCACTATCTAAATCATAAAAATCAGGGACTCCATCTCCATCTGTATCAAAAGCAGTTTCGACGGCTCCATCTACATTTCCTGTTCCTCCATCGGCATCATCATCATCAAGATAAGCAAAGATATTATCTGTATCTCCATCTGCATATGGATCAGACGGAGCTTCATTCAAATTAGGAATTCCGTCATTATCTACATCCAGATCCCAGGGATCTAAAACAAGATCTCCATCAAGATCAAAAGCAGAAGATGCTGTAGGGCAGGCAAATCCATCATTACTGGTGGTAGCTATTGTATTGTTTAAAAGGGTTACAGAAGGTGTTGCAGTGGTATAATCATTAACCAGGTACATCCCTCCAAGATTATAAGATACATATAAGCGATCTTCTGCATCAGTAAATGCAGCTCCAAAATTAGTTGCTGTAGGAGTGCCCAGACCTGAAACTTCTGTTTTAACTAATGTAGTAAGATCCCAACTAATTAATAGGTCTGTATTACTTACACCATATAATTTGTCGTTGATAAAAACTACATCATTGGTATTTTTATTTGTTCCTCCTGTAAAGTTAACTGTAACTACTGCAGGTGAGCCACCGACTGGTAAGGTCGATAGATTTTCGATTCTGTCGTAATGCCCATTTCTATTAATCCATAGGTTATCACTGGCATCAACATCTCCAGATATACCACCACCACTCATGTTAGTTAGTGCTCCCAAATCCTGAAAAGCCCCATCCGCTCCTATACGAAGTAAGTGATTATGGATAGGACTCGAGCCTCCCCCTTTACCAATAGCATACACATAATCATCAATTCTATTATATCCTGTTGCGTTGTATAATTGACTCACTGCAATGGGATCAGAATATTCTCCTGTTATGGCATCGTAACTTTTTAACTCTCCAGAGATAATTTGAAAAAAGTTTTGAGGGCAACTAAATGGAGTTAGCGAGCATGCTGCTGACACTACTCCACCATTAATATAATCTGCATTAGGAGTGGTATATCCATCTACTGCACTAGTCACTACTCCGTCTTCATTAACGGTTACGACAAGAGGTCCCAAAATACCATCACTACTTTCATCTGTAAAACCAGCTTCTCGAACATCACTACACGTATCTCCATCACTATTTGTAGATTGAAAATTAGGATTTCCTGCCGCATCTGTATCTGCTATTGTATAATTAATTATACCAGAATCTACTATAGTTTCCAGACCGTCGAAAAGCCCATTTGTACCTGCTCCTGTATCCTGACCGGTTATTCTTCCATTGGTATGTGGCAAACCATGTCCTGCTTCAACCACATCATAAATCCCGTCATTATCACTATCAAGATCAAAAAAATCGGGAACTCCATCTCCATCGGTATCAAAAGCAGTTTCGATAGCCCCATCTACATTACCTGTTGCTCCATCGGCATCATCATCATCTAAATATGCAAAAATCAAGTCTCCATCTCCATCGGCAAAAGGATCAGATGGAGATTCGTCTGTATTTGTTAGACCATCCCCATCTACGTCTAAATCTAAAGGATCTAAAATATCATCACCATCCTGATCTATCGGTGAAGGTGCCGAGGGGCATGAAAACCCATCATTACTGGTTGTAGCAGCTGTAGAGTTTAAAAATGATGATGTTGGTGTTCCTGTTGTATAATCATTGATTAAATACAACCCTCCATCATTATACGATACGTACAAGCGATCTTCATTATCTGTAAATGCAGCTCCAAAACCAAGAGTTGTGGTTGGAGTACTTAAACCTCCTACTACCGTTTTGATCGATGTATCGAGATCCCATATAATAAGTTCTGCACTTTTATTAACTCCATATAATTTTCTATTGATATGCACAACATCATTAACATCACCCGCTGGTCCTGTAAAATTAACGGTTACTACTGCGGGAGATCCTCCTACAGGAAGGGTTGACAGGTTTTCGATTCTATCATAATGGTCTCCCCTATTAATCCATAAATTATCACTATCATCAACATCTCCAGATATACCACCAGACCCCTTATTGGTCAAGGCCCCAAGATCCGCTATGGATCCATCTGCATCAATACGAATTAAATGATCATTTATGGTACCGGCTTTTCCTATAGCATATACAAAATCATCAACCGGATTATATCCTGTAGCATTATAGAGGTCATTCGTGCTAATTGGTGCCGAATATTCGCCTGTAACTGCATTATAGCTTTTTAATTCGCCACTAATGACCTGATAAAATGTAGAAGGACAGCTAAACTGTCCATACCCCAAAGAACCAATAAGCATAAAGGTTATACCACATGCTATAGAGAAATTGTTCTTCTTTTTATTTTTTCTTACTATACAAAAACGTAACAATCTATTTATCAAGATGAATATGAGTTGTATTAGAAACAAGAATCGTGTATTGATTTTCATAAGCTATTTATGATAAAATTGTTTTATTATTATTCTGAAGGGACTCATACGAATCCATAGCTACTATGTTTTTAGAAATACATAGCAGCGTAATACCGCCAACTAATGTGTAGTCTTGCTGAATTGATCTTAAATATTTCTGAAAAGAAGTATGAGTAGTACTTACCACACTATTTTTTGAGTCATGGATGGTATTATATGTTTTACTTTTATATAAATATGGATATACATGAGTATGTATACTATCTTTAAAAGCGGTACTATTTTCTATAGGTAGCTCGGTGCGATTATTACTTTTTAATAAAAGGACAGAGGAAGACTCTAAAAATGAATATGCAATAAAAGAGTATAATACTAATAGAAGCGTAATTACTCCCATCAAAATTATGATGTTATAGTTAGATAGCGTATCTATTTTTCGAACATAATTCGTGTAGATACCAGAAAAACTATCTTTTATATAAGAAGACCTTTGTACATCTTTTGATGCAAAAAAATGAAACCTCATAATGGTTAATTTAGTATTAAATTGATCGTTATTCAGATCCCTGGGATTGCTGGCTCGCCAAAAGGTTTACAATTCCGGGATTGTTATTTTTCTATGCTATATTCTCATTATTATTTATGTACATTATCAAACAAAAATTATCTTTTCCTTCTACATTAAACACCAAAGCATTGTTTGGTAACAGATTCTGAAAATCACATGTTTTGTATTTTCAAAATGGTATTATATCTTTTGCATATGAAAAAATCAGATGAGGAAAACATCATCACACATTTTACGAAGGAAATAAAAGTAGTGCAGTCCATAAGCAATTTATTATATCGATTAAAGTTCACTAACTATAATATCTACGGGCAAATAAATACTATACTATATCACAGCAATATTGCCGTAATTTTCTATGCTAAATAGCTATAAAAAAATAACACATTTGGGACATCAAGGGGTAAGAAATAAAATGTCTAGTGTAATTTTTTCTATAAGCAATATCTATTTTAAGTAATGTGTTTACGTTATGCTTTTATTAACATTATAAATGTATACATAAAACTTTGATTATGAGTATCTTAAAACACCAAAATAATTACGGTTTTACCATAAAAACAGGTTGAAATCATCAATTTTCGGGATAAAAGACATGAATTTGAGAGAATCCTACGAATACGTAATACAATTTCTAAAAAAGTAACCCGCACCTATTTAAGGTCATTTGGTTAAGAAATTAAGTAGTACTAGTATCAAATTAAGTCTATCAGAATGTAAACACGATTTGCGTTCTATTTTGATTTTGACAAGGTTCAATATTGCAACGATTTTCTTTATATCAAAAAAACAAAAGAGGTTACCATTTTGATAACCTCTTTTTAATTTGCATTCGTACCTTACTGAACATCTGATCTAATACCATTTGCACTTTAAACCTACTGGAATAAAATGTTCTTTTTTCATCTCAGTTTCAGAATAAAAATAAACCGTAGTCCTGCTATGCTTGATTTTTCTTCTTTACTGAAACAAAAAAATCTTAATTTTCTTTGCCAGTAAATTCAAAATACAAATGATATACTATAATTTACATTACATCTTGATCAATCGTTTTTGAATTATAGTATCACCAACACTTATTTTTATAAAATACTGTCCCGTAGATAAATCTTGAGTAGGCACTTTAATTCTTTCTTGATTTGTATATGATTTCAAGAAAATTGACTGTCCTAAATTATTAAGTATCTCGACTTCTGTATTTTGATCACTATTTTCTTTTGAAGTGATATATATCTGGTTTCCAAATGGATTTGGATATATCGAAAACATATCATCTTTAGATATCGTTTCTTCTGTTACTGCTTCTTGCTCTTCGGCTTGTGCCTCTGGTTGCACTTCTGCTTCTGTAGGTACATCATTAACAATTGGTGCGCTGGTCATAGAAGCAGTTGGAGTACTACAACCATTAATCACTACATCATCAATATACACCCAATCTGAATTACCAGATGCATCTGCTCTAAATCGAAGTTGAGTTGTTGCCGTAAAAGGCCCCGGGATTACTACCTGATCATTATAACGTTGATCATTTACAAATTCATCAGATTGATTCCATTCTTCTACAGTAGTAAAGTTTGCTCCACCATCTGTTGATATCTGAAGCCAGAAATCTTCATTACTATTATCCATACTTCTACAGTAATACGAGAAATTAATCGTTAACTCTTCATAACTTGTCATATCAAAATTAGAAGTCGTCATCACCGATGTAGATGTGTTATCTCGTAATCGTATACAATAGGTTCCCGAATTTGCATACGCTGCATCGCTAGAACTTCTTCTTGCATCAGATCCACCACCGGACCATACGCCCCACCCGGATTCGAAATCTTCTGAGTTAATAACCGCATATGTACATTGTGATGGGTTAGGATCTGGGAGACATCCAGATGTGATCACCTGTGCCGCAGAGAGTGCAAAATCATACACAACAACTGCATCCATTTTCCCGGTATAAAAATTATCTACAGTTTCTCCAAAACTATCTTTTTTCTGTACACCACCAATTCCTCCTGATCCTATATGTGTAGGAACAGAACCTGGCGCTGCACTACTTGAAGCAGCAGAAACACCATCAATATATAAACTATGACTGGTACTTCCGCCATTATACACTACAGCAACATGGTGCCAATCTCCATCATTTGGAAAAGCTACACTATGACTATCAGAAACCGTAGCGCTATTTCTTACTATAGACTCCAGGTTTGAACCGTTTAATCTCAATACAACTCCGCTAACTCCTCCTCCTTCTTCAAAAAGATTCTGGATACCAGACAGTGCAGTTGGTTTTATCCACATGGCAACACTTCTTTGCGACATCGATGCAATCAAAAACGGACCAGGGTTCTCACTGTACTGTATTTTTGTAGCTCCATCAAATACAGCAGATCGATCTCCTTCTTTAAAATCTACAGCATCGTAAGTTAACGTTCCTATAGTCGAAAGAGGATCATTATTATTTGCAGAAGCATCATTTGCATCTACCCCAACATCAAAATTCCAAAGTGCTAAATATGTATCTGGTTCAACACAACTCACAACTGGTGGGTTGATCTGGATAATTTCTGGTAACGGAACCGTAAGTCCACTACTTCTATAGGTAGGCAAAGGAGCAGATATATTAATCAGATAGTTACGAAGATCGGTACTTAGATCATTTGCGATAGTTAAGGTTGCATTATCAGGGCTTCCTGATAATAAGTTAGTCGCTTCGCCAATATCGGTTATAAGATTATACATTTCATAAGAAGCTGTTTCAAAATTATGAATCAACTTGTAGTCTCCTTTTCGTATAATAGATACAGGTCTTTGATCACGTTTAGAATCAATTAGGTATCCAGGAAAATGCCAGTAGATTGCATCTCTATTTAGGTTAGGATTCGTACCGGTTAACATAGACCATTGGCTTACACCATCGATATCATATCCTGTTGGTAATGTTCCTCCTGCGGCTTCTACAAGTGTTGGATACAGGTCAAAAGCAACAATAGGCGTATTATTAATTGTACCTGTATTTGCCAATAAACCTTCTGACCATGCTATAGTAATTGATCGTACTCCGCCTTCATAATGCTCGCCTTTCATTCCTCGTAAAGGACCATTATCTTCTGTTCCGATAGCACCACCATTATCAGAAATAAAATATACCAATGTATTTTCTGATAACATATGACCAGGATTTCTTGGATCTGCCGTTGTTTTTAGGTAATCGATAAGTCTGCTAATGGTTTGATCCATTCCTTCGGCGATTGCTGCCTGGCTTACATTAGTATGCCCCATCTGGCTGGGGTTTGTATTATTTTTAGCCACGTACTTGGCATATAAATCTGGCCTTGCATTTGCCTGCCCCCAAGGGCCATGTATTGCATAATTACTAAAATGCATAAAAAACGGAGATGTATTATTTGCATTCATAAAATCGATTGCGGCATCCGCCATCGCATCTGTTACATGTTTTGCTGTTCCTTCTAGAGAGTTATCTCCTGCTAGTGCCATAGATTCACTTAGTGTATATGGATCGGCATATGGATCTAGCTCTGGGCCTATCCTGCTATGAAAAGTCCAAACACCCCCAGATTGCGAAGCAAAATAGCTTCCCGGAGCACCATCAGAACCGCCTCCATAGTTAAAATCAAACCCTTGATCGGTAGGTCCATTGCTCATGCTTCCTCCCGAGTGATATTTTCCAAAATGAGCTGTTGTATATCCACTTGCTTTTATGGTCTCGGCTATTGTAATCGCACTGGCAGGAATTTCATCTTCTCCGTTAGATAATCCCTGGCTAGGGCCTACTAATAAGGTAGAACTTCCTCCTCTATTTAAACCATTTACCGCAAATACGTTATTATCGGGTCTTGATGCATATTGCCCGCTTAAAATTGCTGCCCTGGTTGGTGCACAATTTGCCCCGTTTACATAGGCCTGCGGAAATGCAATACCTTGAGTCGCCAACGTTTCTAAAGTTGGTGTCTCATAAAAATCACTGGGGTTATTAATGTTAGTTGCCCCCGTACTCACTTGTGACCACCCCATATCATCGGCTATAATAACTACGATATTTGGAGATTGAGAATAAATCGAACTACTAACGCCAATACAGAGTAGCAGTACTAAGAATTTGGTTGTTGTTTTCATAGATTAATGGTTTAAAATTTACAATCGTAATGATTGGATAGATTAGTTATTTATGTATTCGTTTTTTAATTGAAATCTTTATGACTTCTTACTATCTTGTTGTTAAACTGATCTTTGGGAGGATTCTATATTTAGAAAGGAAAATCATGATCAGGTCTGGGAAACCACCAACTCAAAAAATAAGAATTCTGAGTTCTTTTTTAGAAAACATCATGAGATGTATTGCTTCTAAATTGTAATTAGTATTTCTATTCCAGACACTGCTTTTGTTGGCTCGCCAAAGTTTTACAGTTGCAGTGTTGTTTTATATTTTGTTGTTTAACACTATATAATAATAACAAACTGGTTCATATGCTAATACTGCATATACACTCTTATATTCCTTAAGAGGTGCTATAATTGGTCATATCCATTGTTTTTAGATCTGAAAAAGAATCAGATCCTATACACATGGTATAGATGTTATATACGAGGTAAAAAGATGACTTAAAAAGCATTTGCATCACCCTTACTAAGAAAAAAGTAAATGTAGTCATAAGTAGAATAATTTAATTAATATCTAAAAATTAGCTCATTAACTTAACCATGCGATTGGGTACATGATTAGTAGTATTTACATTATGACAATGGTAATTTGATGATATCGTATACTTAAAAAAGACGTATCTAATAGTTGGGGTAGGCACTACTGTCTTTAATAACTAAACTATTTTACATCCAGGTTTCTGTTAAGTTTTTTTTAACATTATAAATGTATGTATAAAACTTTGATTAAGAGCAATTTAAACCCTCAAAATAATTGTGGTAAAACCGTATATCATATATTTATATGCCTGAATACAAGTAAAATCCAAAAAAATAAAAGAGGTAGATATTTATAAATAGTTATTTTTATTTAATGTGGATTCCGGATCAAGTCCGGAATGACAGAGTGAATTTGTACGAAACGTAATGAGATGCCAGCCAAACACGAATAATCCTTAATAATCAAAAAAGGTCTCGATAGCTTTGTATCGAAAACAAGCATTTCAATGCTAAAAACCTATTCTCGATACAAATTTTACTCATTCTAATCGTAAAATTCACTCGAATTGACAGTTTTTATACCCCCTGAAATATTAATCGACCGGACCCTGAAAAATACCTTATAAAAAAAAGGCTTAATTCTAAGTAAAAACAAAGAATTAAGCCTTTTCTATATCGTATTTGTTCTTTATATAAATCCTCTTTTTCTAGCTTCTTCTAATAACATTTGATCATCTGCTTTGGCAATAGAAAACATTTCTTTGATCTGGTTCTTTCTTTTCTCGATTGCACTTAATGATAAGCTTACATAATTAGGTAAATTCTTGGTCTTAACACCACGAGATAAATGATATAAGATCTTTAGGTTTTTCTCATCTAAAGAAAATTTATTTGTCATCATTTTTCTAAAATGATCATTTACTGTAGCGCTATAATACGCTTTACCTTTTAAGATATTATTAAATGCTAATAATAATTCGCTAGAAGTAAGATCACTCTTGATTAAGAATCCTGCCGGATTAATATTCTTAAGGATATTATGTATTCTATGATCTTCTCTATGCATGGTTAAGATAATGATCTTTGATTTTGGCAACAGCTCTTTTGCATGCTTTGCCAAATCCTCACCAGAGGTAATCGATCCATCTGAAGAAGGAGGTAATTTAATATCAACAAAAAGCATATCATAAGGAACCGTCTCTGAAGATTTTACGATACTGGCATATGCATCATCACAATTAGAGGCGATGTCAATCTTAATTTGATATTCTTTTTGATTTTCTCCTAATAAGGTATTCTTATACCCTTCGATAATCATAGGATGATCATCAATCATAAGAACTTTTAGCTTTTTCTTCATCTTAAAATTTGTTGTTTTTTAGGTTTTAAAATTTTCACCCCTTGCTATTTAAACTTAATAATACGTAAAATAGTATGAGCATAGATTATTTAGTACACTTCTTCAACTATGGCTTCTATGGGTACGCGTACCGATACTGTAGTACCAGAGCCTTCGTTGCTTAGAAATTGAACTTCTCCATTCATCTGACTAACTCTTGATGTAATGTTTTTTAAACCAATTCCTTTTTTAACCTTATTTGCTTTAAATCCTATTCCATCATCTAAAATAGTAAGATTTATGGTACTATCCACATATTCGAAATTAATTTTTATATGATCTGCATGAGCATGTTTAAAGATATTCTGCATAGACTCTTGTAAAATCCTAAAAAAGTTTACCTTTTTCTGGTCGTCTATACCCTCCCAATCGATATCCTCGTCATTATTAAACTCAAACTCTATATTATGTACTTCGCACAGGTCCTTGATCAGGTTTTCTACGGCATCGATATAGGCCACATCAGACGGTAAAGTCTCTGCACCAAGATCATGAGAGATTAATCGTATTTCTTTTTCTATGGCTTTAAGCTCGTCTATATATTTATTTCTGGTTTCTGTAAAACCATCGTTGGCACGCTGGTTGATCCCATCGAGACTTAGTCGTACCCCAAACAACCTACCCAGTACCCCATCGTGCAACTCCTCGGACATACGTTGCTGCTCTAGCTGTCTACCTTCTTCTAGTTTGATTTGTTGATTAAGTAGTAATCGATAAATCTCTTCGTTAGATTCTTGCTGGGTTTGCGCAAATAGCAGTTCTTTATTGCTCTGTTGCTGTCTAAAGATAATATACCCCAATAAAAATAAGGCGGTTAGCCCTAATATGGCAATGATTAAGATTTGATTTTCTCTACTAATCTGCTGGTTTTCTTCTACAATCTCATCGGTTTCAAATTGAATACGGGCAAATTTATCTCTAAACAAACGTTCTTCTTTTATCAAACTATCGTTAAGCTTTATATATGTATTTGCGTAATTTAACCCTTCTTTACTATCCGAAACTTCTGACAGTACCTTATATGCTTTAAGCAACTCTTCATTATTTTGTAATTCCAAAGATATATTTCTAGACTGATCGGCATACATTTTGGCAATACTATCCTCAGCAATTGATTGATAATATTCTGCCAGATGTAAGGTATTGGTAGCAATACCAAATTTATCATCAATACTATCTCTAATTTTTAATGACTTGTAGAAAAGATCGGGAATATCTTCTGCATCCTTAGATAAAAATTTAACATATCCTAAATTATCAAGTAATAGAGAATGTCGTTTAGGATTTTTATTTAAAAATTCTATGTAAGACAACCCCTTATGATAATATTCTTTTGCCTTATCATATTTTTGTTGAGATTTATATACCGTACCTATATTATTAAAGGATAATACTGTTTGTAGTACCTCTTTATTTGTTCCTTTAGCATATTCAATTGCTTTTAAATGGTATTCTACTGACTCCTGATATCGTTCCAAATATTTTGCTAGTATCCCTAAATTGGTATAACATAAAGGTAGGTATTGGAAATTTTCAGATAACTCAAACTTTTTAATAGCCTTAATAGTTGTAGCTTCACTCTCATTATAATCTTTAGTTCGTTGTTGTATTCTAGCGATATCAATTAATGCTTTTCCATGATCAAACGCATAATCTTTAGATTTATATTTTTGATGATCTAACGAAGAATAAATTTTATCTGCTTCGTGAAAATTCTTGAAAGCAACATCCAATTTAGAACTTCTATAATAAAGCCCTACAAAAAAATAGGATCTAGCCAAATTTAAAGAATCTCCTATCAAAACAGATAATTTTAAAGCTTTTTCATTCATCTCCTTATAACTATCATAATCTTTAAGATTATAATATTGAATCGAAATTTCTTGAATCTTTTTTATTTTAAATGAGTTATCCTCTAGAGTAGAATAAATGGTATATGCTTTTTCTAAATTCTGTTTACGTTCTTCAATAGGCATTTTCTTGTCCTTTGCCTTTTTTATATAACTATCTACAAGATCAGATTTCAATTTATTACTTTCGACAGTTTTATCAGGTTGGTTACAGCTAACACACAAGATTAAACAGCAAAGAGAAATCGATTTTAGAAAAAATCGTAACATTCTATGAATCATTTTATTTCAATTTAACAAAATCTAATAAAGAAAAAAAGTAAAAAAACAAAAAACAAGCCTTAATTAAGATTAAGACTTGTTTTATCATAATATTTATTTTAGTATATCATTCATTACCAGGAGATGTCTCATCTGCTCCATCTTCACCAAAAGTATCAACTTCTTCAAAGCCAACTTCATCATTTAGAGTATCTGTTTCACATGACATAAACATTGTAGTTAGGAATAATATAGCGAATATAGTTTTTATAGTTTTCATAATGTTAGTTTTTGGTTATCAGATATATATTATAATATTTCTTTATTTTTTATCCTTGTAATTCTGGACTTGTTTCATCCGCTCCATCTTCTCCAATTGTTTCAACATCTTCAATTCCAACTTCATCATTTACGGCATCAGCTTCACAAGCGATAAACATAGTACTTAAGAATAGTATAGCGAATATAGTTTTTACAGTTTTCATAATGTTAGTTTTTTTAGTTTAAATTTACTTTTCAAAAGACATATAGTCTTTAACGGGGTATGTTTGTTTTTATTTAATTTGGGTTGTCGTTGCGCATACGACGTTTATTTTTTAGAGTACTCTTTTTATATACATTTTTAATGATGTGTATCTCTAATTGTACACTACAAATGTAGCTCGATATCCCCCTCGCGCCTAATATATTAAGGTGTGTTTAGTAACTGGTGCCCTATGAGATGTACATGAACCGATTATACGGGTAAATGAACCTATTTTTAATTTCACACTTTTTTGTAGGAAACGCAGTACTAACAGTTTTGTAATACAAATACTGGCTTTATCGCATAAAAAAACCGATAAATCCTACAATTTATCGGTTGAGATATATACGAATCCAATCTATTTTATGAACTCATCTTGAGTAGTGGTTTTAAGCCGAAAAGTTTGGCTTTTGTGCCGTAATGAAGTTATTATTTTTTCAGCATAGCCTTAGCTACGTTGAAAAAAAATAGCAAAATTAGAGTGCAAAATGTGAATTTTGTAGGCAAAAGCATTACTCAAGATGAGTTCTATATATAGATCAAACTTTTCTTTGCTAAGGAATCTTTAATTTCTTCTACATTGTTTTTATACGACTTAGAGAAGGGGATTAAATCATCTGTATTTTTGATGGCGCATTTTGCTTTTCCGAAATGTATTCTCGATACATAATCGGTATTAATAATATAACTGTTATGTATACGCACAAAATGATCTGGCAACAGGTTCTGAAAATGTTTTAAGGTCTTAAAAGCTTCTACCTTAGTACCATTACTCATTATAAAATCTGTGGTATTATTATCTGCTTTTAGGTATAATATCTCATCTACATCTACAAATCGATAGTCTCCATAAGACTTAAAACATAGGGTATTATCACCACTCTGGCCAAAGTCTTTTTCGAACCTCATTAAGGTTCTGTTTATCTGCCCTTTGCTAAAGGGTTTAAGGATATAATCCATAATTCTGTTACGTATGCCTTCTATAGCATAATCTGATGTTTTGGTGATTACAATAAACTCTGGTAACCGCGACATATACTTAGAAAGCTCGGTCATTAAAGAATACTTTGTTGTTACGGTATCTATTCCTGGCACTTCTGGCTCTAAAAAAACAAGTCTGGGTCTTCTCTCTAAAATTAAATCCAATGCATCCTGCTCGTCTTTTGCTATTCCTGTACAGATATAATCTGGCTGCTCTTCTAGAGAGATTTGGATAGAATCTGCAATTTTCTGATCATTATCAATGATTACATAAGGATATTTCATAGGGTATGAGTTAAAAAATTTGTGTTGGTTAATATATGCTGAATTATTCTACTTACAAGATAGGGTATTTACACTTTTTTTGTATACGGTAAAACCGTAATAAAATTACGGAAGCCCTTTGGTGTCAAGGGGTTACATAATGTTCTTTATCGATATATAAACGCTTTTTATCGGATAAAATTGTAAATAAACTAAATGAAGGAATTTAACAATACACTTATGGATTTGTTAAAAAAAGCCAAAAACTACGTTTAGTAGTCAAAAAATTGCGATAAAACACCTTCGATTTGTGCTTTTTTTAAGAATACATCATCTAAATCTGTCTATTATTAACTTCTGCTTATGATTTTAACACAAGGTTTTGGGATATAAAAAGGCATTAATTAGAGTGTAGCACTAAAGCTCGGCAATCGAATTAACGTATTATTTTAATCCTTTTGATTTTAAGCATAAAATTAGCAGCTTTGATTGGTCCTTCTGTTCATTTTAGTTCACAAGGTTTTTATTTGATAATATTGAGTTCATGAATCTACGATTTCTTTGCTTGCCCGGCAGCAAACAGAACCAAAAGAAAAGGCAACCAACCACATCATCTCGCCCACAACTTACGCTATGTCGTAAGGTATTTTTCAGTTACACTGAAAACCAGATTAGTTTTGCTAAAATCTTTCCAAGGTTTTATAGATGTTGCAAACCCAAAACAAATCTTATACTAGTGAAAAAGTTTTCAAAGCCCTGCTTTGGAACGTAAATACATTTCTCAGATAAATTTTTATTTAGGATTTCGAATTGATAGCTTTTCTTATATTAGATTTACATTACAATAAAATCATATATCAAATAAATCTATGCAAAATATAGTCGTACTTACGGGAGCAGGAATTAGCGCAGAAAGCGGGATCAATACGTTTAGAGATGCCAATGGTTTATGGGAAGGACATGATGTTATGGAGGTAGCTTCTCCGCAAGGGTGGAGAAACAATCCAGAATTGGTTCTCGATTTTTATAATAAAAGACGTAGCCAACTACATACAGTAACTCCTAACAAAGCGCATCTTGATCTGGTAGCTTTGGAAAAGAAATTTAACGTTTCTATCATTACTCAAAATGTAGATGACCTGCATGAAAGAGCAGGAAGTAATAATGTGATACATCTGCATGGCGAATTACTAAAAGTGCGAAGTCAGTTCGATGAGCAATTGGTACTCGACTGGAAACACGACCTGGTTCTCGGGGATCATTGCGAGCATAATTCGCAACTACGACCTCATATCGTATGGTTTGGCGAAGCAGTACCTATGATGGATCGAGCTATAAATATTACAGAACGGGCAGATATTCTTATGATTATTGGTACCTCTATGCAGGTATACCCTGCTGCCGGACTACTACAATATGCCAAGTATAAAACTCCTGTTTATTTTATCGATCCCAATCCGGCAATTTCCCCTACAGAGCATCTTACCATACTAGCAGAGAAAGCTACTACGGGAGTGACTAAAGTGGTGAATGAGTTGTTAGGGTGATCATTAATTAAGGTATTATATATGGAAACAAGCAGACCTCACAGGTTTTAAAAACCTGTGAGGTCTTGTTTTGTAGGTCTGAGTCCTTCGACAAACTCATGACAGGCCTATCGAAGACCAATAAAGCCGCTGTTTTTAATGCACTTCGACAGGCTTAGTGTGACATAGAGATAGTATTTCCTCCTAATTTAGGACACTGAGAATTCGGGTTAAATACTATCTACAACGGTAGAATCTGATACTTTTACAGGCAACGAATCTGTTACTTTTTTCTGTGGATCTTCTTCACCTTTGGTTATTGCTTTACTGGTTTCTTTTGCCCAATTGATTAGTTTTTCTGCATCATTAGCTGGTAATTTACCATGCATCCAGGTATAGGATTCTAAAGGCATTTCTTTCTTCTCTATCATTTCTATAAACTCTTCTAGCTTATGATCCTTTTGCTTATCGGTGTACGACTCCCAGTCAGAGACATTAAAATGCTCTTTTCCTTCTTTTATATGATAGGCCATCCAATGCGAAATGGGACTAACCTCCATATACCAGGGGTATCGTGTAACATTACTATGACAATCATAACATTGATTCTGCAAAATTGTTTTAACCTCTGCAGGAACCATGGTAGCTGCTTCGAACGTAGCAATACTATCGTAGCTTGCCTCGTTTTTAGTCGGTCGTAAAAACTGTGATATCAAAAAAATCAATACGAGTAGAAAAAGAATTCTTTTTATCATTTTAGTATACTTTAAGAAGACACTTACCAAAAACAAGTTCTCCATATGGATTCAACGTCAATAAGATGATAAT
This sequence comes from Aquimarina spinulae, assembly GCF_943373825.1. Taxonomy (NCBI): domain Bacteria; kingdom Pseudomonadati; phylum Bacteroidota; class Flavobacteriia; order Flavobacteriales; family Flavobacteriaceae; genus Aquimarina; species Aquimarina spinulae. The sequence continues at coordinate 149,501 of NZ_CALSBP010000002.1, forward strand.
TGTCTGTTATAGAAGACATAACGGTTTTAACAAGTAATTATTATTAATTCGGGTTTACTGAAGATTAATCACCCTCATCACCCCAGGCTAGATTAGGGTTTCAATTTTAGAGTATTTAACTTACAGAATGCTGATCGCATTTGGAATCCATATTTTTATGTATTGAACTCATTTAAACTTTTTCGATTTGCTAAAAAATTAAATAGGTTCGTTTATTTTTGAAGTTGAAAAACCTGTACTTTTATCCTGAAGACATACCCTTATTTATGACATCGCTTGAAGACGTATTAAGTACCGTAGATCATTCTCGTGAAAAAAGGAAGCTTTTTGCTAATATGATCCTTGAGAATCCAGAACTGCTTCCTGATTTGCTAAATATCTGTGCCCGGGTAGATGATGAAATCTCGTGCAAAGCTTCCTGGGGTCTCGAATTTTTATGCAAACACGATCTTACTGCTATTCTCCCTTATCTTGATACGGTTATTAGTATTGTACCTAATGTATATCAACATCCTGCTGTACGACCTATGGCAAAAATATTCGAATATCTAAGTATTGCCTATTACCAAAAAAAGAACCCTAAAGTAAGAGCTGCCTTAACTACCACACATCGCGAAAAAATAACAGAACTATGCTTCGACTGGATCATTACAGATCAAAAAGTAGCTCCAAAAGCATATTCTATGACATCTTTATATCTGCTGGGCACAGAATTCGATTGGGTACACCCCGAACTTAAAATTACACTAGAGAATAATTACAATACCGGCAGTGCAGCTTATAAAGCACGTTCTCGAATGGTATTGAAAAAAATTGGGTAGTGGTTGATAGTTGATAGTTGATAGTTGATAGTTGATAGTTGATAGTTGAAAAATATTTAAAGATTTGAAAAAAACCAATACCTAATACTCAATACTCAATACTCAATACCCAATACCCAATACCTAATACCTAATACCTAATACCTAATATCTGAAACTTTTAAAATTCGTTGCCTGTACTTCGCAATTCGCAATTAATTAAATTATCTTTGCAGCTTCAAAAAAAGAAAATTATGTCATTATTCCCTTTGCAAGCAATCTCACCTATAGATGGGCGTTACGCATCAAAGACCAAATCTCTTAGTGCATTTTTTAGTGAAGAAGCCTTAATCAAATATCGTGTACTCGTAGAAATTGAATATTTTATCGCTTTATGCGAGCTACCACTACCACAATTACAAGGTATTGATACTTCGTTATTTGATAAGCTAAGAGAAATCTATACTAATTTTTCTAGCGAGGATGCCTCGGCAATAAAAGACATAGAAAAAGTAACGAATCATGATGTAAAAGCTGTAGAGTATTTTATCAAAGAGAAATTTGATGCTCTTGGGTTACAAGAATATAAAGAGTTTATTCATTTTGGATTAACCTCTCAGGATATTAATAATACTGCGGTACCGTTAAGTATTAAAGAAGCTATTAGTAGTGTTTATATCCCAGAGTACAATGCATTACTAACAAAGCTAAAATCTTTGGTAGAAGAATGGTCTGCCGTACCTATGCTTGCACGTACTCATGGACAACCTGCCTCTCCTACCCGATTAGGAAAAGAGTTTCAGGTATATGTTACCAGAATCGAAGCACAGTTTGATTTACTAAAGGATATACCAAGTGCTGCAAAATTTGGTGGTGCTACAGGAAATTACAACGCACATAAAGTAGCTTACCCCAATATCGACTGGAAAGCTTTTGGGACTCATTTTGTACAAGAAAAACTGGGGCTTCATCATTCTTTTCCCACTACTCAGATTGAGCACTATGATCATATGGCTGCACTGTTTGATGGTTTAAAACGTATTAATACGATTATACTGGACCTGGATCGTGATGTATGGACTTATGTATCTATGGATTATTTTAAGCAAAAAATAAAAAAAGGAGAAGTTGGTTCTTCGGCTATGCCGCATAAAGTAAATCCTATTGATTTTGAAAATAGTGAAGGTAACCTGGGCATTGCAAATGCCATATTCGAACACCTTGCTGCAAAACTACCTGTAAGTCGATTACAACGTGACCTTACCGATAGTACAGTACTTAGAAATGTTGGTGTACCCTTTGGGCATACGCTAATTGCTTTTCAGGCTACACTGAAAGGGCTAAATAAGCTTTTATTGAATGAAGGTAAATTCGCAGAAGATCTTGAGAATAACTGGGCTGTTGTTGCAGAAGCTATACAAACCATACTAAGGCGAGAAGGATATCCTAATCCTTATGAAGCTTTAAAAGGTCTTACTCGTACTAACGAAAAGATAAATCAAAATTCTATTGCTGATTTTATTGAAACCCTCGATGTTTCTGAATCTATAAAATCAGAGTTAAAACAAATTACTCCTTCTAACTATACAGGGATATAAACAATAGATTTTAAACCATAAAAAAAGAGGCTGTTAAAAAACAGCCTCTTTTTTTTATATCATTACTACTGATTAATCATCAATATCTATAGTTTGCGCTATTTCTTTAAAGGCATTAAGGTTGATTTTACCTTTTTCTACAGATTTCATAAGCATAGCCATTTTTTCGGGTCTCATATTATCTCCCAATACACGTACTAATGCTAATCCTTTTTCATTATTCTTGGCAAAAACGATAACCTCATCGATATCATCTTCTTCTCCTTGATATTTAAGTACTGCTTTGGTTCCGTCTGATCCAAATCGCATTAAGGTTTCATACTTATCTGTATCTAATATCTTTTTTATCGCTGCACTCTCTTCTTCATATTTACCTTGATTACTCTCGGTAAGTTGCAAAGCCAAAAAGTTAACTTTTTTGATACTTTCTAAAGCTTCTCTCTCATCTTTATTAAGTTCTACCGTTTCTTTATCCAAAAGGCTAGTCGGTACATCGACTGCTATAAAATCAGCATCACCATGATGATCTACAAAATACTTTTGTAGTGAGGGTTCGCTACTACAACTCATCATTAGTGATATACTTACAATGCCTAAAATTTTATACACATTTTTCATTTCTCTTATTTTTTTTCACCTGCCTAAGCTGGTGGGTTGGTTGATTATTTTTGATTGATGTTTTTAGACCAGATTTCTTCTAACCATGAGGTTAGAAGAAATCTGGATCTTTTTTATCCTAATACTTGATTAGTTTCCTTTCTTTTTCACGTGCTTTAATTCTTCTCCACCAGGTACATTAAGGTGATCTGCAATCTTAGAGACTTGTTTTAAATCAATATCTCCTGTTATCGTAAGTACTACAGTATTGGGTCCATCTCCATCTTCTTTTACGCCATCAAGAAACATAAACAATTCACTTACATGATCATCGTCTTTTCCTGGTTTAGAATAAAATTTTACATTTTTCCCATCACTTTTTACTCTCATTAATTCATCAAGAGAAGAGCTTTTAAGGTAGTTACTTACATCTGCTCTCATCTTTTGTCCTACTGCTGCATTTTCTGTAGCAAAGACCTTGATGTTTTTGATGTTTTCTACAAGATTCATATACTCTTGTACTTCGGTATCATTACTTTCTAATTTTATTTGGCTTAGTAGCTTAAACATTTTACTGGTTACTACTACAGAAGATACTCCTTTCATATCTTCATATTTATCAAAATTACTTTGTGCGTTAGACACATATGGTAATATTGCAAAGGCTAAAATAATTGCTAACTTTTTCATAATATTTAAAATTTAATCCCCTTACTACACCCTGTTTTACCAACAGTATTTTTCAGGTAGTCGTTTGTTTTTATTTTGTTAATTTTTCGGTAGTGCTTTCAAACTCGTTCAGGTACACTAATTCCTGTTTGCCCTCATTCATTAATTGCGAAACCATATTGAGGATTTTTTTGGTTTCCTGTAAAGCTATTTCTGGATCTTCATAAGTTCCGAGAGTTTCGTCTGGGTTTGGTGGTGTATTTGTTAAAAATATCCCTGCGATCAAAGCTATTGATGCTGCAATACCCATCCAGGCGTATCTGGATTTTCTACTACTGGTATTTAATTTTAGATCCTTGGTAGCCGTTATGGTACTCTCTTGAGAAAAATATTGAAATAGATTTTTGTATCTCTCTAAATGCGACGGCACAGTTTCTCTGGTAAAGTAAACCTTTAATTCTTTTTCTTCAGAAATGGTCGTTTCTCCTTCGAAATACTTCTCTAGTAATTTTTCTATGTTAGACAACTCCATAATTGTGTTTTTTTAATAATTCTTCTCTAATTTTTTTTCTTCCTCTTGATAATGCAACTCTAACTGCCGTTTCATTAAGTCCTAGCATATCAGCTATTTCTGCATTATTATATTGTTCTATATCTCTAAGCTGGATAATCATTCGTTGTTGTTCTGGCAGACCATCCATAATCTTACCTACCCAATCTAAACTATCTCTAGCTTCTACTTGTCGTTGTAATGAAGGTCTCTCGTCCTTATAATTACTATGTACAATTTTTAGGTTCCCTGTTTCTTTAGCCTTAAGCTTATCATAACAATAATTCTTAGTCATTGTCATCGCAAAAGCTTCTACATTTTTATACTCAGCCATTTTACTTTTATTCTTCCATAGCTTCAGTAATACTTCTTGTGTAGCATCTTCTGCTTCTTCATTACTTACAAGCAAACGTTTAGCTAACCTAAAAAGCTTATCTTTAAATCCGTTTGTAAGCGTTATAAATGCTCCTTCTTTCATTTTGGTTGGTGGTTTTCATAAAACTTTGTCAGCTTTATATTAGGGAGACGACTATCTAAGTAATTTGTTACAATCTTTTTTAAAATTATAATAAAGTAGTTACATTTATCACCTTATAATAAGAAGTATAGGTCATTATGAAATAAGTATAACTTTCATTTTTATTCTTCACGGAATGATTATTGATGGATTTCATTAAGACAAATAAAAACAATAAATATAAAATAGATGAAGTACATAAAGTATTTTGCACTATTGTTTTTCGTTGGCAACCTGCTTACTGCATGTTTTGATGATAACGATGATGTACCCCGTATTTCTGGAGCTACAGAAATAAATGATTTTATATGGAAAGGATTAAACCTTTATTACTTATATAAAGCAGATGTCCCGGATTTGGCAAATAATCGTTTTCCATCGAATCAGGAATACACACAGTTTTTAGAAGGATTTTCTACTCCCGAAGCAATTTTCGCGGAATTAAAATCTAAGCAAACTGTATTAGTAAACGGAGAACAGGTAGAAGTTGACCAGTTTAGTTGGATTGTAGATGACTATGTTGCTTTAGAGCAAGCTTTTGATGGGATTACAAAGAATAATGGTATGGAATATGGCCTTGTACGTTATCCAAACGACCAATCTCTTGTGTTTGGATATGTACGTTATGTGTTACCAGGAACAGATGCTGAAGCCAAAGGAATAAAGAGAGGAGATATCTTTAATACGGTTAATGGCACCCAGATGAATGACCAAAACTTTAGACAATTACTATCCCCCGATAGTTATACTATAGGACTGGCTACTTTTGATGGTACTAATGTTACTGCTACAGGAACTTCTGTTTCTCTTACCAAAGTTCAATATACCGAGAATCCTGTTTTTATATCAAAGACAATTGATGTAGGTGGTAGCCCTGTGGGATATCTTATGTATAATTCTTTTACTGGCGATTTTGATCCCCAGCTTAATGCAGCTTTTGCAAAATTTGTATCCGATAATGTAAGTGATTTAATATTAGATCTAAGATATAACGGCGGTGGATCTGTTACCACTGCAATTGATTTATCGAGTATGATTACAGGGCAGTTTAATGGTCAGATTTTTTCGACAGAAGAATGGAACTCTGATCGACAGGCACAATTTGGGAGTACCAACCTTTTTGATAATCAAATTAGAACAGGCGAAGCTATTAACAGTCTTAATTTGAGCAGAGTTTATGTTTTAACAACCAGAAGCTCTGCTTCGGCTAGTGAACTGGTAATTAACGGGCTTGATCCGCATATAAATGTGATTCAGGTAGGAACTACTACAAGAGGAAAATTTCAAGCCTCAATAACATTGTATGATTCTAATAATTTTGGAAGAGACGGAGCTAATGCAGGACATACATATGCTATGCAACCTTTAGTTCTTAAATCTAGTAATTCTGTTGGTTTTACCGATTATCACGGCGGTTTTTCTCCAGAAATAGAAATCGAAGAAGATTATTCTAATCTTAATGTCTTAGGTGACGAAAACGAGCCTCTTTTTAAAGCTGCAATAGATAATATTTTAGGTACAAAAAGTGCTAAAAATTATAATTTGCTACAACTAGAAAGCGTAGGAAGTAGTAAAATGTTTTCTCCCACTTATCAACGAATGTATAAATAAAAATACTTAACGAAAAATTTAAAAACAAAAATGCGTACAGTACAATTTAAAATATTATTTCTTTCCTTATTTATTGTTTTTTCTTGCTCTAATGATGATGATAACCCGCAAGATCAAGGAACACCCCCTGAAGTATTAACCAATTCTGATCAAAATATCGATGAATTTATATGGAAAGGCATGAATACTGCTTATTTGTATAAAGCCAACGTAAGTGACCTGGCAAATGACAGGTTTAATACAAATCAAGATTTTTTTCAATTTTTAAGTAAATTCAACTCTCCAGAAACATTGTTTGATGGATTAAAATCTACCAATCCAGAAGATCGATTCAGTTTTATTGTTGATGACTATATTGCCTTAGAACAAGCTTTTAATGGTGTTTCTAAAAGCAATGGAATCGACTTTGGCTTAAGCTTGGTTTCTCAAGATTCTGATGATGTTATAGGTTTTATACGTTATATATTACCAGGAACGGATGCAGAGGCTAAAGGACTAAAACGTGGAGATCTTTTTAATGCAGTTAACGGTGTTAAATTAACTAGAAATACTGATTTTAATACCGTTTTTGGTCAAGATTCGTATAGCATCAGTTTAATTAATATTAATAATGGAAATATTGTCGAAACAGGTCAAAATGTTTCATTAACTAAGGTTCAATATACCGAAAACCCAATTTTTATTGCTAAAACTATAGAATATCAAGGTCAAAAGATTGGCTATTTAATGTATAATAGTTTTGTTGGTAGTTTTGATGCAAAACTAAATGAAGCTTTTGGGACATTTAAAGCCGATGGAATTAATGATTTAATTCTGGATTTAAGATACAATGGTGGTGGATCGGTAAGAACTGCAATAGATATGTCGAGTATGATCACAGGGCAATTTAACGGAGAAATCTTTTCAAAAGAAATATGGAATGATGAATTGCAAAATCAGTTTTCTTCTGGTGCTGAAGGAGAAGAAGCATTAATCAACAGATTTGGAAATACAATTCGTACAGGTGAACAAATTAATTCTTTAGGAGCTACCAAATTATATGTTCTTACTACCAACAGGACTGCTTCTGCCAGTGAGTTAGTTATTAACGGGTTAGAACCTTATATCGATGTAGTCCAAATTGGAGAATTAACTACAGGAAAATTTCAAGCTTCTGTTACACTTTATGACTCTCAAGGTTTTGGAAGAGAAGGCGCCAATTCAACTCATACATACGCTATACAGCCTTTAGTATTAAAATCTGCTAATAAAAATGGAGTGACTGATTTTATAAATGGATTGACACCTGATCTTATGTTTAAAGAAAATATATCAAGTATGGGTGTTCTAGGAGAAATTGATGAACCTTTCTTAAAAACAGCTTTGGATTTTATAGTTAGTGGTGCGACTTTAACTGCAACAAGTAAAAATGGATTTACAAATGATATAATTGATTGGGAGGCTAAAGCTTTATTGCCAAATTACCAAAGAATGTATAAAGACAATTTTACTTTTTCTCCCATAAATAGATAAATATGTACCATATAATGCTAAACCATCTCTAAAAAAATAAAAACTCCTAAACTATTCGTTTAGGAGTTTTTTGATTAGACCCGGGAGATAATTTTAAAATTCTAGAGTAATTCCAATTCTGGCATTTCTACCTTTGGTACTAAATCCTAAAATCTCCTGATAATCTTCATTGGTAATATTATGCATCGCTGCATAAACATTTAGATTTTTTAGTAATCGATGACTAATGTAAAAATCTAAAATCCCATAACCATCAAGAGAAACTTGTGTTGGGGCAAAAGTAACCGGGTCTGTATTAGCAAAATCATTATCTATACGCTTAGTATTGTATTGATAGTTTAACGAAGTATATGTCTTTTCTCCTAGTTGGTAACCTATACTGGCATTAATCATATGTTTAGGAATTCTAATATTATCATCTAATTTATCAATATTAGTATATGTATAATTCCCTTTTACTGATAGTTTATCTTCTAACATCAATGTAGACACCTCTACTTCTACTCCATCTACCTTAATATCGTCTGGCGAATTAAAGTTCACAAAAGTAGTTGGATTAAAGGTGATGAAATTTTCTGATTTACGATTAAAATATACTACACTCACTGTAGCTTTCTTCTTATGAGATAATTCAACTCCCCCTTCTATAGTTGTACTCTCTTCTGGTTTAAGATCTGGATTTCCGGTAAGAAATGCTGTATCATACAATTGAAATAACGACGGTGTAATATATGCTGTACTATACGATGCTAATCCTTTGATATAATTATCTCCAAATGTATGAGTATATGATGGGTTTATATTGTAGACAACATGATTATCATAGGTGCTATGAATATTATATCTCGCTCCCACATTTAGATTAAAACCAAAATCTGAAGCGTATACTACATTAATATATGGATCTATTATATCAAACTCTGCATCGGTATCACTAATTGTTTCTTCTAGATTTGTTGTGCCAAAAGGAATATTTAGTAGGCTAAATTTACTATACGAACCATTAGCTCCAATAACTGTATGTAGCGTATTGTTAAAGGTATATTTATTATATGCATCAAAAGTATGTACATTACCTTCGTATTTTGAAGGAAAGCTAGACCTGGTAAGATCTCTTTCTAAAGAAGCAAAACTGTTTGTAAATGTAAAACTCCCCTTAGGATATTTAATTTCCCAAAAAGACCCTGCTCTTAATTGTTGGCTTTCAAACCGGTTGTCTCCATCGATTCCTGCAGCAGCATCGAAATCATTTTTATATTGATCCAAATTTCCAAAAAAATGAAACCTGAAGTTATCATTCCATCGGTATCCTAACTTGGCATATACATTAAATTTAGAAAACGCATCACTTTCTGCTCCTTCGACCTCTGCTGCCGATAATCCATCACTAAACTGGTTTCCTATACTTGCCAAATAGCTTACCTTTCCTAAGGTTCCGTTAATCGAAGCCAAGTTTACAAATTCATTAATATCATAATCCTGATCTTCCTGAGATTGATTAGTCCCTATACTGGATTGAAAACTAGCAGCGATTTTTTTCTTACTCTCAGATTTTGTAATAATATTAATTACTGCAGCCGCAGCTCCCGAGCCATATAGCGTACTCGATGCTCCTTTAAGAATTTCAATTTCCTGTACCTGATTCACCGATAATAATCGTAAATCAAAATCTCCAGAAGAAGTAGAAGGATCGCTAACGGTTACTCCATCAATTCTAATCACTACCTGGCGGTTACGCCCTCCTCGTACATAAACCCCAAGATCTTGTCCTGCCACACTGCTATTACCATTAATAAATAAGCCAGTTGCTCTTGTAAGTACCGTAGCTACCGATTGTCCCTGGCTACGTTCTAGTTCTGCAGCGGTAATTTTAGTAATTACTTTACCACTTTGTTCTCGTTTTAAACTAAACTTAGAGTCAGAAATAACCACCTCGTCTAGCTCGTTAACCACTTCATCTATTTGGATCTCCTGTCCAAATACAAAAGAAGATCCCAACATTAAAAATGCGGTTCCAAAAAATACTTTTTTGTTCATTACTTAAACACTTAATTTTTACAATTACCGGAAAAAAGTATGTAGTTTACCCATACCCAAACCTTTGTCCCGAAAGTTTGATTACATCGAATAAAGGCAGGTCTCCTGGCTCGCGTCTTGTTGTTTACCTTCCCGATCGCCATAACGAGCAGTGGTTATAAAGAATTAACAACAAGCATCCATTTTAATGTGGACACAGCATACAGTTGCGGGAACAGCTCAGGGATATTGATTTACGATGCTAGATGTTAGAAATACGATTAAAAATTAAAAATCGCTATTCATTTATCTATCTTCATTTTTTATTGTACCTGATTCCCTTTTAATCCTCAACTCCCTTGATTAAGGAGTATCAGAACCAAAATTCTGCGCGAATGTATTATATTTTACCGAATTTCGGATTACTTTAACAAATAAATAATGTATTCAATTACCTTTGCTTTCTCTAAAACCAATTCAATGTTATATTACATTACAGGAGGAGAACGTTCTGGTAAAAGTGGATATGCACAACGTTTGGCATTACAATTATCTGATACTCCTTATTATCTAGCCACTTCACGCGTTTGGGATGATGATCATCGCAAACGTATAGATAGGCATATTGCAGATCGTGACGAACGTTGGACTTCTATAGAAGAAGAAAAAGAAATTTCTAAAGTTGTAAAAAAGGATAGCATCGTTGTAATCGATTGTGTAACTTTGTGGCTTACCAACTACTATATGGATACAAAAAATGATGTCCAGCTCTCTCTGTCGCAAGCAAAAGCAGAATTTGCTAAACTATTAGATATAAATGCGACTATAATTATCATTTCTAATGAAATCGGAATGGGAGTTCATGCTACTACTGAAGTGGGCAGAAAATTTACAGAACTACAGGGTTGGATGAATCAACATATAGCCAGTCATGCCGATAAAGCAATATTAATGATTTCTGGTATTCCTGTAGAAATCAAAGAATCTAATTAACCAAAATACGCATGGAATTTACTATAAAACCTATCTTTAATAATAGCCTTGAAGCTACTCTTCAAAACAAAATTAATACTAAAACAAAACCTGTCGGAGCATTAGGAGTACTTGAAACAGTCGCCTTACAAATAGGTATGATTCAAAACACAGATCAACCGAGTTTAAACCAATCCACAATTCTCGTTTTTGCGGGTGATCACGGTATTGCCCAAAAAAGAGAAGTCAACCTTTACCCTCAGGAAGTGACTGCACAAATGGTTTATAACTTTATAAATGAAGGAGCGGCTATAAATGTTTTTTGTAAACAACACCAAATTGCGCTTAAAATAGTAGATGCCGGGGTTAATCATGATTTTGAAAATACTTCTGGCATTATTCATGCAAAAATTGATTATGGTACTCAAAATTATCAGGAAAAACCTGCTATGACGATAACGCAATGTACAGAAGCTATACAAAAAGGTGCCGATTTGGTTACAGATACATTTAATAATGGTTGCAATACTATAGGTTTTGGCGAAATGGGAATCGGAAACACCTCTGCTGCTTCATTATTAATGTCATATTTCACAGAGATTCCGATAGCAGAATGTGTGGGTTCTGGTACAGGACTGGATACTTCGGCTATCAAAATCAAACAAAAAATTTTATCTGAAGTATACCAAAAACATACCCCTTCTTCTCCTCTTGATGCCTTAACAATTTTTGGAGGATTCGAAATTGCCATGATCACAGGTGCAATTTTAAAAGCAGCAGAACTCAAAATGACTGTTATCATCGATGGGTTTATCGTTACTTCTGCTGTATTGGTTGCACATGCTATGCATCAAAACGTATTAGATTATTGCATATTTGCACATACATCTGAAGAGCAAGGACATCAAAAAATGTATGAGTTCTTAGATAAAAAACCATTGATCAACCTTGGTATGCGCTTAGGGGAAGGAACAGGAGTTGCTGTTGCATATCCTATTATAGAATCTGCAGTTGCTTTTCTTAATACTATGGCTAGTTTTGAAAGTGCTGGAGTTTCTGGTAATAACTAACTGTTCTAAAATACCCAAATTAAAAATATGAAAACATATGAAAAGAGGTGTGTTATCTGTTATTATTGCATGCATAGGTTTTTATTTCATGTATAAAATTAATCTATCGGGACATCATGTATTTTTAGAAATAAAAGAGAATACAGAAATTGCTCCTACAACACAAGTTCTTAGTAAACTATATAAAATCACTACTCTATGCATAGGGTTATTAAGTCTATATTTAGGGGTTATTTCTGCTCTCAAAAAAAATAAAATAGGAGTTTTAGGTATCGTATTTTCAATAGTTCTCATTATTTTGGCATGTATACCATTTTCTAAATATCTACAGAAGAATTCTGCTATTAACACCGATTTCCATGCTAAAAAAGTTGCCGTCCTTACAAAAATGATAAAAGAAACATACTATTTATGAAAAAGGAAATTCACATCTTTTTTACTGCATTGATGTTTTTTACCCGTATTCCTTGCCCAAAATGGGTAAATCATGATCCCGAATATTTACATCTTAGCTCCAAGTACTTTCCTCTAGTGGGGATCATTGTCGGAAGTATTGGTGCTATTGTTTTTTATGGAGCTTCTTTTATTTTTTCGGTAGAAATTTCAGTAATTCTATCTATGTTTTCTACCATTTATGCTACAGGTGCATTTCATGAAGATGGATTTGCAGATGTATGCGACGGATTTGGTGGTGGGTGGACCAAAGATAAGATCCTTTTGATCATGAAAGATTCTCGTTTAGGTACATATGGTACTATTGGGTTATTGTTAATGCTAAGCATAAAATTTGCAGCATTAAGAGAAGTAGAAATGTATTACATCCCATTTTTATTAATTTCTGGACATGCCCTAAGTCGTTTTATAGCCACCACCTTAATCTTTACGCATCCTTATGTAAGAGATACAGAAAACAGTAAGGCAAAACCAGCAGCAAAAAGCATGAGTATACATTCATTATTAGTAAGTGGTATATTTGGTATTGCTCCTTTATTTTTCTTCAAAAATCCCATGATATTTCTTACCTTAATCCCCATGTACCTGTCAAAAATGTTCTTAGCAGCCAAATTCAAAAAATGGATTGGCGGTCAAACAGGAGATTGTGCAGGTGCCGTACAACAACTGAGCGAAATTGTTTTTTATCTTACTAGCATAGCACTATGGAAATATATCTGGTAAGACATACCACCCCAAATATCGAAAAAGGAATTTGCTACGGACAAAGCGATATAGGAATTACAAATACCTTTACTGCCGAAGTAGAAAAAATACATCAATCTATTCCTGTTCATGAAATTACAACTATATATAGTAGTCCATTACAGCGGTGTAAACTATTAGCCCAAACATTCAAAAAAGAAATCATCTACGATCATCGACTTAAAGAATTAAATTTTGGAGATTGGGAGTTACAGCCCTGGGATGCTATACATAGTTCTGAAATAGATCCCTGGATGAACGATTTTGTAAATGTGCAAGTCCCAAATGGAGAGTCATATATCAAACTACAAGAACGTATTTTGGATTTTTATACCTCTCTGGATCATATTTCTGAAGAAAAAATTGCAATAATAACGCATGCTGGGCCTATGAGAGCATTGCTTGCCAAGCTACAACAAATAGAGCTTAAAGACTCTTTTAGTATCAAGATTGCATACGGAGAAGTATTTAGTATCTAATCTTATAAAATTTTAGTAGAAAAAATAATGTGCTCTTAATTTAATATGCTGTAACAGATTTTCTATTACAGCATACGGGTTTAAAATCATTTCGGGATTAAACTTATTCTGATTTACTATTTTTACAAAAAAATGATGCTCATGCGTACTATATTTATCATTTCTTTACTATTCTTATTAAGTGCTTCTTGTAAGAAAACACCAAAAGATACAACTCCACTCACTGTGATGTATCTGGCTCCTCAAAATATTGAACACGCCTCGGGATTTACTATTAAAAACCAGGAAAATTATAAAGAAATTAAGGTTTCAACACCCTGGCCAGATGCAAAAGAAGAGCTTACCTATATTTTACACCCAAAAGGAACAGAAAAACCATTTAAATCTCCAAATGCAATATTTATTGAAGTACCTGTAGAAAGAGTCGTTGTGACTTCTACTACAGATATTCCGATGTTGGAGTATATGAATCTTGAAGAGAAGTTAGTAGGATTTCCCCATACAGATTATATCTCTTCTGAGAAAACACGAGCTTTGATTAACAATGGTGCGATTAAAGAACTTGGTGAGGAATGGAATCTAAATACAGAAGTTGTTCTTGAGCTTTCCCCCGAATTAGTTGTTGGGTTTTCTTCTTCTGGAGATACAAAAGCTTATGACCTAATACAAAAAACCGGAATTCCTGTGGTAATTAATGGTTCCTGGTTAGAAGAACACCCCCTAGGTAGGGCAGAATGGATAAAATTTATGGCAGCTTTCTTTGGTAAAGAAAAAATGGCAGAAGATATCTTTCAAAATATAAAAAAAGAATACAACCAAGCAACTACTTTAGCCAAAAACACAACTTCTTCTCCAACAGTATTATCGGGTAATATGTTTAAGGATGTATGGCATGTTCCCGGCGGAAACAGCTTTGTCGCCAAATTTTTAAAAGATGCAAATACTACATATTTATGGGAAGACGTAAAAAAAAGTGGAAGCGTGGCATTAAGTTTTGAAAGCGTACTTGAAAAGGCCCAAAAGGCAGAACTATGGATAGGATCAGGAAACTCTAAATCACTCGATGAGCTAAAAGCAAAGAATCATCGGTATACTTTATTCGATGCCTTTAAAAATAAAGCCGTATATTCTTCAACTTTAAAGATGGGTTCTAAAGGAGGATTAATATATTATGAATTAGGACCTATGCGGCCCGACTTAATTTTAAAAGATATCATTAAAATTGCTCATCCAGAATTATTAATCGATTATGAACCCTTTTTTTTTGAAAAACTAAATTAATTGACCCCAACCAAATCATATAAACGTGTTTTTATAAGTATTATCATACTTCTGTTCATTTGCTTTATAACTAACATAAGCTTAGGCTCAGTATTTATTCCATGGTTAGATACGCTAAGCAGCCTGGTAGGCGGAACAGTAGAAAAAGAAGCCTGGAGGCATATCATTGTTGATTATCGATTACCAAAAGCAATTACTGCCATAATTGTAGGCAGTGGGCTTGGGATTTCTGGATTATTAATGCAAACCTTATTTAGAAATCCATTAGCAGGCCCCTTTGTACTCGGCATAAGCTCTGGAGCAAGTCTGGGAGTAGCACTACTCATATTAGGAAGTGCATTTACCGGAGTCGCTGTTTCTACTTTTTTAATTTCAAAATGGGGATTAGTTATTGCAGCCAGCTTGGGTAGTATATTAGTATTGTTTGCCGTAATGCTTGTTTCAATTAAAGTAAGAGATACAATGGCAATACTTATTATCGGACTTATGTTTGGAAGTATTACAGCTGCTATAGTGAGTGTACTGGCCTACTTTGCTCCTGCCGATCAATTACAACGATATATTTTCTGGGGATTTGGAAGTTTAGGCAATCTATCCTGGCATGATGTACTTATATTTTCTGGTATATCATTATTAGGAATGTTATTATCCATCCTTGCCATAAAACCTCTAAACACGCTACTCCTGGGAGAAAACTATGCTCGTAGCCTTGGGCTAAATATCAAGACAAGTCGTTTTCTGATTATTGTTGCTACAGGGTTATTAGCCGGTAGCGTTACCGTTTTTGCCGGACCGATTGCCTTTATTGGTCTAGCTGTCCCTCATCTTACAAGACAACTATTTCATACCTCAGATCATAAAACATTAATTCCTGCTGTAATATTATTAGGCAGTATCATTATGCTGGTATGTGATAGTATTGCACAGTTACCATCTAGCGAATATACACTTCCTATTAATGCTATTACTTCATTAATTGGTGCTCCTGTAGTCATCTGGTTATTAGTTCGAAAACGAAAAATGTTGTTTTAGACCTCTCCTTATATTTATCCTACAGCAATACCACTAAAATATTTATTGCAGTATTGGTATTTCAATAGTAATAATAGTCCCTCTTTTAAGACGAGAATCGACATGCATTACACCCGATAATTTTTGTATTCGACTTTCTATATTTGTTAAACCAATACCTAAAGATGTAACAGAGGTATCAAACCCTTTACCATTGTCTTCAAAAATAACATGAATAAGGTTATCTATAAGATCGATTTGAATTTCAACTTTACGGGCATTAGCATGTTTTATGGTATTTGTAATAAGTTCCTGAAAAACAGAGAATAGTTCATTATGAAATGAATGATCTATTTCATTAATTTTATTTTCTGAATAGGTTGAAATATGAATACTTAATTTACTGGCATTTCCAATATTCTGCATGTACTCTTTTAGCAACAGTATAAAGTTATTATGTCTAAATTTTTTAGGAATAAGGTCATGAGAAAGTGTCCTAACTTGCTTATAGGTATCATCAATCTGTTGATAGATGGCGTCCATTTTCTTTAAGTTTTCTTTGGCCAAACCAAACTGAAGCTTTATTGCTGCCAGATTTCCTCCTATCCTGTCATGAAGCTCTTGAGCAATACGGTTTCTTTCTTTATCCTGAATACTAATCGAGGTTTTAATTAATTTTAACTCCTGGTCTCTTATTAAGGCTTCTATCTTTTGTTCTCCTATTTCTTTTTCTTTTTTATGCAATAAGCTCTGACTTTTTAACTTTTGATAATATAGAAAAAGTAAACCCGCCAGAGGTATCAAAATTACAACAAATGCATATGTAAGAGTTTGTTTCTGAAACTGTTGTCTTTCTATTTCTAAAACTTTAAGTTCTTGATTCTTTTTTAAAATTGTTATTTCCTTTTCTTTCTTTAATGTCTCATATTCTATTTCCAGTTTAGCTACTTCCTTATCTTTTTGTAGTTTTTTTATAGAATCTTGTATTTGAATCTTTTTCTCTGTATTCTCTAAAGCTTCTTTATAGTTTTTTTCTTCTAGAGCTATATTTTTCAAGCTTTGGTATACATATAATTGTTGCTTAAGATATCCTGATTCTTTGGATATTTTCAATACCTCATTATATCCTTTCTTAGCATTTTTAAAATCCTTCTTCTCTCGATAAATTTCGCATATATTAAGTATATTATTCAGGATAATTAAAGGATAATTATATTCTCTTGCAATAGGTAACGATTTATTAAAATAAATAAAAGCTTTATCATCTTCATACATATTTAAATACACTACGCCAATATTCAATAAAACAACCGCTATATTTCTATTATCACCTGTTGTCTCATGACGCTTCAGTGCTTTTTTATGATAAAATAATGCTTTTTCATAGTTTCCTAACTCCATATAGCACAAAGCAACACCTTCACAATAGTCCGGGTTTTCTTTATCTACAACAGTAGATGTTAAAAGTTCTAAAGATTTTGTGTAATCCCCGTTAAGTTTATAATTCATTGCCAAACTTATAACCAACTTGTCCTTAGTGTCAGAATCTTTAGTTTTCTGAACAATATCAATACCTTTTAAAGCCCATTTTTTACTTTCCTCGATCAGATTTTTATCTTTGGAAGCATGCGAAAGAAGTAAGTGAAGCCTAGATGAAAAATCTAGAGATACAGAATCTTGTTTATTTCCTATTAATCCAATAGCTTTTTTAGAGTAAACCAATGATGAGTCAGTAGCATATTTATAATAATGATAGGTCGATAAAACAAAATATGCCAAAATCGTATTATGTTCACTTTTAGTTCTTTTTAATACATCATGACTTATCCTAAAAGCTTTTTCCCGATCCTGATTTTCTGCCTTCATAAAACTTCTAGCATGTTCAAGCAGCATACTATCCTTTTTGGCAATCTTTATATCACCTTCTTCATTTGTCTGGGCTTTTGCAATACTGCATATAATCAACAAAATAAATACGAGTGTAGGTTTTGAAAATATTGTCATATGGTATAGTAACTATTTTTATGGAACTTTAACTATTTTCTTGTCAAAAAGATCAATAGCATCTTTAAAAATAAGGAATTAACTTTTATTGCCATATCTATTTCTATAGGAAGAGAATTTTAGTACTCTAAAAAATGATGTTATTTACAATTACAAACAAGAATATATATCCTATTCTTCTGTCTAAATATATTTGCACAGATATTATGTTCTACTAGTAGTTTACTCGAATCCATATACTCTGGTTTCGAACAATTAAAAATCAAGTATTAATTTAAAGTCCTATCTTTAAAGTAAAAGTATACAGTAATGAAATCATCTGAATATCTAGAAGGAATACAAAAACAGTTTTCCTATTATAAATCTCTGGGAGAAAAAACAATAGATCAGATTCCTGAAGAGAAGCTTTTTTGGCAATATAACAGCGAGAGTAATAGTATAGCAATTATTGTAAAACATCTTTGGGGTAATATGAAATCCAGATGGACAGATTTTTTAACTACCGATGGGGAAAAAGAATGGAGGCAACGTGATGCAGAATTTGAAAATGATATTGCATCTAAGGAAGATCTTCTAACCAAATGGAACGATGGATGGCAATGCCTTTTTGAAGCATTAGAAAGTATTGATCAAGATAATTTTAACCAGCCTATCTATATTCGTAATATTGAGCATAGCATTACCGAGGCAATCAATAGACAATTGGCACATTATTCATATCATATAGGACAAATCGTATGTATAGGAAAAATGATTGTCGGTAAAGAATGGCACAGTTTATCTATCCCGAAAGGAAAATCTACAGCTTATAACCAAAAACGCTTCGCTACACCCAAGCATAAAGCACATTATACAGATAAGCTTATGAAAGATGGTACCAATTAATTGTCCTGAGTTCATAAAATAGTCAATAACTCTCTTTGGTTTGTTAATAACTATGGTTTTCTCAATACCAAATCCCAAATAGATTACGATTATATTTGCGTAAAACTGTACGTAATTAGTCACACATATATATATGAAATTAAGTCATGCCAACTACATTGATTCTTACATACCTCACCGTAGATAAGTTAAAGTGATTATTGGCAAATTTCATACTGATCTGTATCAGCATAAATCTGACAACTAAAATATAATAAAGAAAAAACAGATGAAATTTATAGTATCCAGTTCTTACTTACTTAAGCAACTACAGGTATTAGGAGGGGTAATTAGTAATAGCAATACGTTACCAATTTTAGACAACTTTTTGTTCGAATTAGACAATAATGCACTAACTGTTTCTGCCTCTGATTTAGAGACCACTATGTCTGCAAAATTAGAAGTAGAATCTTCTGATCAGGGAACTATTGCAGTACCAGCTAAATTATTGCTAGAGACGCTTAAAACTTTTCCCGAGCAACCTTTAACTTTTGTCGCCGCAGATAATAATACAATAGAGATAAGTTCTAATCATGGTAAGTATGCTCTGGCCTATGCCAACGGTGAAGAATTTCCTAAAGCAGTAGAATTAGAAGATCCTAGTGCTACCAATTTACTAGGAGATATCTTAGCCACTGCAGTAAGTAAAACCATTTTTGCAACGGGTAATGATGATTTAAGACCAGTAATGAGTGGTGTGTTTTTTCAATTCTCTACAGAAGGCTTAACTTTTGTTGCTACCGACGCTCATAAACTGGTTAAGTATACTCGAGAAGACATTAAAGCCTCTCAAGCCGCAGAGTTTATTATGCCTAAAAAACCGTTGAACTTACTCAAAGGAATTTTGGCAGGTAGTGATAGTGAAGTATTAATCGAATACAATGAATCTAATGCCAAATTCTCTTTTGATGAAACACAATTAATATGTAGATTAATTGATGGAAAGTATCCTAATTATGAAGCGGTAATACCAAAAGAGAACCCTAATAAATTAACGATAGCTCGCACACAATTTTTAAATTCTGTACGTAGAGTTTCTATTTTCTCTAATAAAACAACTCATCAGATTAGATTAAAGATTGCAGGAGCAGAATTAAATATATCTGCAGAAGATATCGATTACTCTAACAAAGCAGAAGAACGTTTAACATGTGATTATCAAGGTGATGATATGCAGATCGGTTTTAACTCTCGCTTTTTAAGTGAAATGCTAAATAACCTTAACGCAGATGAAGTACAACTAGAAATGTCATTACCTAATAGAGCAGGAATCCTTACTCCAATCGATGGATTAGACGAAGGAGAACATGTAACCATGCTAGTAATGCCAGTAATGTTGAATAACTAAGGTCATAAATAATTATTTGTATCTAAAATTCCAACCATATTGATGTGGTTGGAATTTTGTTTTTAAAGAATAGTAAACAATTGTAACCTTCTTAATTAAAAATAATGAAATCTTCTATTCTGGAAACGACATTTAAGCTTCCTTTTGAAGCAGTGTACAACGCTATTAAGAAAAATATTTTATCAAATGGTTTTTTACTTCTTCATGAAATAAATACTCAGGAAATTGTTGCGAAACATGATTTAAAGATTCGCCCCTTAAAACAATTATTGTTTTTTCATCCTAGATACATCGAGACAATTCTAAATGAGGATGCTCTAGCAATTAATGAAATTCCTATTAAAATAGTCGTTTATGAAAAAGAAAACGGAAATATTAGCGTTAGTTTTCCTAACCCCAAAATTAACCTGGGTGATTATAATTGTGATGAAGAAATGGCTTCAGAACTTCTAGAAAAAACAAATACTATATTAGATATCTAAACAAAATATCATCCTAATTTACATAATAGGTTGTATTAATTATCTTTGATCTATAATTAAACCATCAATCTTCGCTTGTATTAAACCATATACAAAACGATTAATTACAGGTTAAAAACATGAAACAAATTTTAAGCATACTACTTATAATTATAACTGCTTTGAGTTGCAAAAATTCAAATTCGATAGAAAACCATAAAATGAGATTTTTGGTAGATCAAATTCCGGATACTATTCCTAT
Source organism: Aquimarina spinulae (assembly GCF_943373825.1). Classification (NCBI taxonomy): domain Bacteria; kingdom Pseudomonadati; phylum Bacteroidota; class Flavobacteriia; order Flavobacteriales; family Flavobacteriaceae; genus Aquimarina; species Aquimarina spinulae. The sequence goes on from NZ_CALSBP010000002.1 coordinate 170,380, forward strand.
AGCATTTAAACAAGATTTGATTCCTAACGATAAAATAATACATAGAGGTGTCTTTTCGTCAAATTTTGAAGAATATTATTATACCATTTCTGATAAAAACTTCGAACAATTTACTATTTATAGCATTCAAAAAATAAATGGAAAATGGTCTATCCCCAAAAAAGCATTTTTTAACAGTGATTATAATGATCACGGAATGAGTTTTTCTTCTGATGGAAAATCGCTTTATTTTAGTTCTACCAGGCCTGTTAATATCGAGGGAGTTACATCTACATGGCATATCTGGAAATCAGAAAAGAAAGATAATGTATGGAGTACTCCAGAATATGTAGATATCCCAAACCTGAGAGATAAGTTAGTATCTCACCCTTCTGTTACCAACTCGGGAACGCTTTATTTTCATGTAAGCAATACAGATTATAGTGAAATGGACATCTATTCATCTAAACCTGTAAATGGTAAATTTCAAAATGCTCAAAAACTTATAGTTCCTCAATATGCAAAAGTTAGAAAATGCACTCCTTATATTTCTCCTAAAGAAGATTATATCATCTTTGCCTCTATTGGAAATCAGCTAGATTTAATTATAAGTTTTATGGATAAGAATGGTAAATGGACACACACAAAGAAACTACCAGAAAAAATTAATAACCTTGGACAAGGAAACCCTTACATAACGCCAGATCATAAATTTCTATTTTTTGCAACTGGTGATCATATAGAGAAAAATTGGTCTGTAAAGTGGGTAAATATTGCATCCGAATTGAAGAAAAACCAAAACTAATATCTGTTTCTATTACAAAAAGTCATTTAAAAAATCCTTGGTATTTCATATCTTACTCATGTACATATTTTTTGTATTTCAATATTCATAAAAAATGATTTTCGAAAAAGAGATTCTTAAAAAAATAGACTTTATTACAGAAAACGAACTTCGGGAAGAGATCCTTAAACATTGTGAAATCTTATCTTTTAAAAAAGGAGATGTAATTGTTAGAGAGGGACAATATGTTAAGATATTACCGATTGTAATCTCTGGTCTTATCCGAGTATTTCAGACAAAAGAAGATAGAGAAATCTTGCTTTATTATGTCGAGCCCAGCCAAACCTGTATGATGTCATTATCGGCATGTTTTTTTAATAATCAAAGTCCCTCGCAGGCTATAGCAATGGCTCAAACCGATATTCTTGCTATACCATCAAGGTTTATTACCCAATGGCAAAAGCAATATAATTCATGGAACAATTTTGTGATTAAAACGTTTAGAAAAAGATACGATGAGCTTCTGGATACTTTTGAGAGTGTCGCCTTTGATCATATTGACAAAAGAGCTATTGCGTATTTAACACGTAGAAAATCACAACAGGAAAGCTCTAGAATTAAAATTTCTCATCAACAATTAGCTAATGAGCTGGGTACAACAAGAGTAGTTATTTCCCGCATACTAAAACAATTTGAATTAGATGGAAAATTAATTTTGCATAGAGCCGAGATAGAATTGTTATAATTTTTTTGACACTGTGTATCTTTTGATACCGTTTTATCCCTTATTACTTACTGACCTTTGAAGTATTCATTTATAAAAAATAAAATATGAGTGCTACAAGTTTTTTAATAGAAATGGAACAAGAGTTTGTTTCAACAAAAAACCTTCTGGATATACTTCCCGAAGATCGATTACATTATAAACCTCATGAAAAAGCAATGCCACTTGGTCAACTTGCTTTTCATGTCGCAACTATTCCTGGTAGAAATTTGAGGTTTGCCCAGGATGGTCAGGTAGAAACAGAAGTTATCGTCGAACATCCTATTCCTGCCAATAAAACAGAAATTCTAAATGCTTTTGAAGAGAGTATGACCTCTGTACGGGCATTACTTAAAGAAGAAAACACCTCTTGGTTAAAAAACGATTGGAAACTTCTAAAATCACAAAACCCAATAGCAGAAATGCCTACCTATGTTTTTATAAGAACTTTTGTTCTTAATCACTGGTATCACCATAGAGGAGAATTAACCACATATCTAAGGATACTAAACAAAAAATTACCTTCGATTTATGGCCCAACAGCAGATGTAAATCCATTTGCTTAGCTCTGAAATTAAAATGAATCTGGGAGATGTCGATATCGCCTCATCTCCCATTTTTAAGCAAATACGCATTAATAAAGATGAAACGTATTATAAACATCCACTTACTCATCAAAATACCTCGAAAAATCAGATTCTGCTGCAATATATCCAAAAGAGTTTCGTGATTTACCTTTCAGGATTTCTTGTAAATGTACTTTTGCCTTCTCTTTGTTCCCATTATAAAAAAACCAATTGGCAATCCCATACCGAGTTGCATCATCCTGAGGTGCATCTTTTCCCGTTTGTAATGAATCAATCGGAATTATCTTTTTATAGAATCTACATAGATGATAATAACTGGTATTCTCAATAATGGTCATATCATTTGTTATCAAATCTAATAACTCTTTTGCTCTGTCTTCGTTTCCTATTCTTCTCTGGATCATATATAACCAGTTTGTACTCGAGACTGTATTATCATCATTAGATTTTAAATTTCTACAATTAAGGTAAGCATGATACGCTTTTTTCATATCATTCTTTAAGTAATATGCTAATCCCAGGTGGTACCATATGTTTCCGTGCAGGCTGCTTACGGGGATATTCATGGCATTAGGTAATCCATCGGGTTCAATAGTATTTTCCTTTCCTTTTATTAGTGTTGTTGCAAACTCTAAATCATGTATTGCTTTATCAAATTCTCTTATAGAAATATAACGATGCCCTCTATGCCTGTATAATCGAGCTTCATTAGGATGCTTTTTAATTCCATTAGAGTAAATTTCTATAGCTTCTTTATACTTCCCTAAATATGCAGTTCTTCTTCCATACCAAATGATATTATCAATATTAGTTGAATCTGCAAGAAAATCCTGTTTTGCTTTCTCATATTGATTGTTCATCTTTTGCGAAAGTGTTGTAACAGGATCTTTTTTATCTACTGCCTCTACAGCAGGCTTTTCTTCTTTTTTTATAACTTCGGGTGTTTTTTCATTTTTACAAGAAAAACACAACACCAATACAAATGAAGAAACCAGGATTAACTTATGAGTATGCATAGCCTAAATGATTTAATTTGAATCGAATATAAGAAAACTTGTTAAGGTTATTTAAAATAAAAATAGCTATTCTAATCTTTTATATACATTTACAATTATCGGTAACATCTAATTCTTCTACGCATATGATTATAACTCGATGTATTATTACAACTACTCTGCTTTTTCTTACCTTCTCCTCTACTGCGCAATCGCTACATGACAGTGAATTGGATAGACTTTCACTCACCTATGCCAGAGATTCTTTTAATGAATTGATAGAGCTTTTGAGTTTACCCAATGATGCTCACTATCCAAAGGATATAGCAAAAAATATAGAGTGGTGTGAAAAAGCATTTAAAGACCGTGGATTTACATCCAAACGCCTTATAACAGAGAAAATTCCTTTACTACTCGCCAGTAGACAACATAAGGATGCAAAAAAAACGGTGTTAGTCTACCTTCAAATAGATGGGCAACCTGTTGATACGACCAAATGGTTTCAGGAAAACCCATATAAAGCTGTACTAAAAGAACAAGATAATGCTGGAAAATGGAATACCATCCCATTACATAAATTAACTGGTAAGATTAATCCCGATTGGAGAATTTTTGCCAGATCAACATCTGATGCCAAAGGCCCTGTTGTTATGTTTCTAAAAGCGATGGATATTATTAATAAATTTAAGCATGAGCCTAATTATAACATTAAAGTCATTATGGATTTTGAGGAAGAAATTAGCTCTCCCAGATTACCCAAAGCCGTATTAGATTATAAAGAAGAATTGGCCTCGGATATGCTTGTTATTTTTGATGGTCCAAGGCATATTTCTAATCAACCCACATTAGTATATGGAGCAAGAGGAATAACAACATTATCTCTCGAGGTTTTTGGCCCCAAAGCACCACAACATAGTGGTCATTATGGTAATTATGTTCCCAATCCGGCATTACGTCTTGCTCAACTATTAGGTTCGATGATGCAAGAAGACGGAAGAGTCGCAATACCTGGTTGGTATGATGGAATCGAAATATCTGAGGAAACAAAAAAAATCCTAAACCAGGTACCTGATGATGAGAAAATAATTAGAAAAAAGCTTGGAATAGCTTCAATAGATAACATTGCAAATACATATCAAGAATCTATACAATACCCTTCTTTAGGGATTCTTGGACTACAATCGGGTTGGGTAGGTAATAAAACAAGGACAATAATCCCCTCTAGTGCTATCGCCGAAATGAATATCAGACTTGTTAAAGAAACCAATGCACAGCATATGGTTGATATGGTAAGACAACATATTTTGGATCAGGGATATCATATTGTAGATAGCACCCCTACTGAAGATGAGCGGATGAAATATTCAAAAATTATTCGTTTTAATTATCAAATTGCCTATGATGCTTTTAGAACCGATTTTGATACTGAAATAGGGAAATGGTTAAGAAAGGCAATGACAAGAGCTTTTGGCAAACCTCCCATACAAATTCGTACCGGCGGAGGCTCTATTCCCATTTCACCATTTGTAAATACTTTAAATATTCCCGCTGTCATTGTTCCTACTGTAAACAAGGATAACAACCAACATAGCCCTAATGAAAATATTAGGCTTGGCAATTATATTGAAGGTATTAAAACAATTACAGCAATATTAACACAAAAACTGTAACACTACATTAACCAAATACTTGTATATGATTAGTATTCCTGCCATAGATAATTATTCCTTATCAGGAAAGATATACCCATGTGAGGGGATCATCGATAAAAACAAAGTATTGATTATTAATTCTGCCACAGCTGTAGATAAAAAATTATATCATCACTATGCTGCATACATGGCAAAAAATGGATATCAGGTAATTACCTATGATTATAGAGGAATTGCAGGTTCCAGACCTAAAAAACTTAGTGGTTTTAAAGCTTCTTTTACAGATTGGGGGCAAAAAGATTTTTCTGGAGTAATCGATTATGCAAAAAAAAAGTTTCCAAATCACAAAATAGTAACCCTTGGTCATAGCATTGGAGGAACAATTATTGGGATGACCGAAAAGAGTAATCAAATTAGTGGAATTATCAATATTGGAGCACAGACAGCATATTATAAAGATTGGTCTAAGAACCAGAGAACCAAAATCTATGTTTTATGGCATATTGTCTTTCCTATGATTACAAATCTATTTGGCTATTTCCCCGGAAAAAAATTGGGACTACTAGAAGACGTTCCTAAAGGTGTAATCGAACAATGGAACAACCGAAGACGACATGCCGATATGAAAAAACAAATGGAAGCTATTGGTATTACTTTTTATTATGATACCTGCGCATCAAAACTTCTTACGCTAGGCGTAGAAGATGATCCTATCGGGACAAGACCTGCCATTACCAGAATACATGATCTGTTTGAAAAATCTGAGAAAGAAATTAAAATGATACAACTACATGAAATTCCGGTAGATAAAATAGGGCATTTTGGTTTTTTTAGCAGAAAATTTAAACATACGCTCTGGGCAAAAACTTTAATCTGGTTTGATGCTATATAATTCATTTCATTACAAGTGATCTTTCATATTAACCACACTTTTAGCGACTTCTACTTTAGTATTACTTATAAAAAAGTAAATAACTATGACAAATCGCATTTTTTATAACTTAAAAAGTCAATACATTTAAAACTATTGCTAATTACTGAATCCTATCAACACCTATCATATACTAATTTATGATGATGTAAAAGGTTTCATATATACTTATTATAATCATAATATGCAATAGTATGGGAGAGCACAATGTTCATAGTAATGTAGATCAAAAAAAACGAGCCAAATATATAGGGCATCTACTCGATGATATAAAAGCTTTAGAAATGATGCTGGAGCAAGATTTGATCGAGAAAGATATAGTTCGAATTGGTGCAGAACAAGAATTTTGTTTGGTAAACAGTAACTGGAGGCCTGCAGAAAATGCAGAAGAGATTCTAAAAGTGATTAATGATCCTCACTTCACTACAGAATTAGCAAAATATAATTTAGAGATTAATCTGGATCCTACAGAACTTAAAGAAGATTGTTTTTCTAAAATAGAGAACGAATTAAATCAACTTATCTTTAAAGCTAAAGCAGTCGCCAGTCAATTAGACACCAAAATATTGCTTACCGGTATTTTACCAACAATAAGGAAGCGTCATCTCGAACTGGAGTATATGACTCCCAACCCCAGATATTCGGCTTTAAATGATATTTTGAAAACACAAAGAGGAACAGATTTTGAACTTCATATAAGAGGTATAGATGAATTAAATATTCATCATAAATCTGTACTTTTTGAAGCTTGCAATACTAGTTTTCAGATGCATCTTCAAATACCTCCGCAAGATTTTGTTTCCAGTTACAATTGGGCTCAGGCTATATCTGCTCCTGTACTGGGAATATGTACCAACTCGCCTCTATTGTTTGGAAGAGAATTATGGAGCGAAACCCGAATTGCATTATTTCGTCAGAGTATGGATATCAGAAGTTCTTCTTACGCCTTAAAAGATAGAAGAGCCCGGGTGAGTTTTAGTAATCAGTGGGCATCGGGGTCTGTAGCAGAAATTTTCAAAAATGATGTTGCACAACATAAGGTGGTTTTGTCTCGTGATATAGTAGCCAATTCTGTTTCAGAACTTAAAAAAGGAAGCATTCCAAAATTGCAAGCTCTTTCCTTACACAATGGTACTGTGTATAGATGGAATCGTCCTTGTTATGGTGTTGGTGGTGGAAAAGCTCATGTTAGAATCGAAAATCGTTATATCCCTTCTGGCCCTACTACCCTGGATGAAATCGCAAACTTTGCTTTTTGGGCCGGATTAATGATAGGGCGTCCTTCAAAATATGATAACATGCCCGATCACATGGATTTCAGAGATGCAAAAGGAAATTTCGTAAAAGCTGCACGAACAGGAAAAGATACGATCATAAACTGGATGGGATCTTCTATTTCTATTCAAAATCTAATACTAAAAGAATTGTTACCCATAGCTCACCAGGGTTTAAAAATAGCTGAGATTAATACTGATGACAGGGAACGATTTTTACGAATTATAGAAAATCGTGCCAAAGGTATTACTGCTGCAGAATGGAATATTAAAAACTATCGCTTTCTTCAAAAAAACATGAAAAAAGATGATGCACTAAGGGCGCTTACTAAAACTCTATACCAGAATCAAGAAAGTGGATATCCAGTTCATGAATGGCCCGTACTTAATACAAAAACATTACCCAAAATGCATAAAACCCCATCATTAGTGGGGCATATTATGTCTACAAAGCTATTTACAGTAGACGCGTATGATTTGGCTAATCTGGCGATACGTATTATGAAATGGAAGAATATTCATCATGTTCCTGTAGAAAGTAAACCAGGTAAACTATGTGGGTTGTTGACCTGGAACCATGTAAAAGATAATCAAAATGAAGATAATAATAATTGTGTTGTAGCAGACATTATGGTTAAAGAAGTAATAACCATTCAGCCCAAAACAACAATATCAAAAGCGATACAGATAATGAAAAAACATGAGATTGGTTGTCTTCCTGTAGTACAAAAAAAAGACCTTGTAGGAATTATTACAATAAATGATGTAATGGTATTTGACGATGGTAAAAGTTTATAGTAAGGCTCTGGATCAGTCGATAGAGATCGAACGTATAATAAGTTGTATCAAAGGTTCGAAACCGGGGCCTACTCTCATTTTTATTGGGGGTATTCATGGTAATGAACCCGCCGGAATATTTGCCCTTTATGATGTATTTAATCATATAAAAAACAGTCAAATCCCCGTAAAAGGAACTATGTATGCCATAAGCGGTAATCTCCCGGCATTAGCCAAAGGTAAACGGTATGAGAAAGAAGATTTAAATCGAGTTTGGAAACACGATAGAATTAATAATTTATCCAAAGACATTAAAGATACAAATGTCAATCTTGACATAGAGCAGCAGTACGAAATTTATCACATCATCAAAGATATTCTTGATAAAGAAAGTGGGCCATTTTATTTTATGGACCTTCATACTACTTCGAGTAAAACAATGCCTTTTTTAACCGTTAATGATAGCTTGTTAAATAGAAAATATACAATGCAATATCCTACCCCTATGATACTAGGTATAGAAGAATATCTAGATGGTCCCTTATTAAGTTATATCAATGAATTAGGCTATGTATCTTTTGGTTTTGAAGGAGGACAGCATGATGATCCTGAAGCCATTAAAAATCATATTTCTTTTATCTACCTTACTATGGTTTTTGCCGGGAGTGTTACAAAAAAAGATGTTGAGTATGATTATCATTATAACTTTCTACTTAAAGGATCAGAAGCTCCAACAGAAATCTATGAAATCTATTGGCGCTACCAAATCAAAGAGAACGAAGTCTTCAAAATGAAGCCTGGATTTGTCAATTTTCAACAGATACAGAAAGGAGAACAACTTGCTCATAGTAATGGAAAAATAATAACAGCTTCAAAAAACGGAAGGATATTTATGCCTCTATATCAACATCAAGGTAATGATGGTTTTTTTACCATCCATAGTGTGCATCCGATATTTTTAAGACTTTCTACCATCCTTCGCAAAGTACATTTTGATAATATAATTACTATTCTTCCCGGTGTTCATTGGGTTTCAAATAAAAAAAATGAACTTACGGTTAATCTTAAGATTGCTCGCTTCTTCACAAAACAGTTTTTTCACCTTTTGGGATATCGAAGTAAACAAGTAGACAAAACACACTTAAGTCTAAAAAATAGAGAGAGTGCTTCAAAAGAGAGAGAATATCGCTATACTTCATGGAGTAAAAGCAAAAACTGGTTGATAAACACTCTTAACCAATAGTAATTGAAAAGGTAAACAAGGCCATAGATAAAAATCTTTTACTTCCAAAGTAAGCTTCCAGATAATAAAAAAAGAGGGCAAACGATAATGTTTACCCTCTTTATATCTACTATGAAAATATGCAGACACCAGTAGGAAGGCAATTACCAGGTATACAAAAACTTAATCCCGGAACGCGACAATCTTGTCCTGTAGAGCAACACCACCCTTGTCTTGTACTTGATCCTGTAATACCTTGTTGTTGTTCTTTACTAAGTTTTGTAACTCCTGTTACATTAAGAATTTTTTTCATCGTGTAAATATTTTTAAATTAATACAGACCTAAATTAATGTAAATCAACAACATACACCCATTAAGATCAAGCAAATAAACTAAGGTTTTCGGCGTATTTGAGCGATTTATAGTCTATTTGCAGTCTATTCAAAAACCGTATAAATATAGTGCTGTGAACATTAGAGTTTAGAACCTAAAAAAATCGAGAAAATTGGTATTTGTTATGTTTAAGTAGTATAAAGACAAAAGTAATTGAGTAAAACTCCTAAGCAATGCTAATCAAATTTAAGTCGAATACCCTTTTCTTTTACTATCATGAAATTAATATATTAAGATAAAAAAATATCAAAAAATTAAACATTTTAACTTTACTTTTGAATCGCAATTTTACAAACAAAACAATAATGAACATCACTCTAGAACAAGCAGAAAAAATCATTACCGCTGCAAAAGAAAAAGCAATAGCTATACATACACAAATGAATATCGCAATAGTAGATTCTGGCGCAAACCTTATTGCCTTTGCTCGTATGGATCAGGCCTGGATAGGTTCTATTGATATTTCAATTAAAAAAGCCAGAACGGCTTGTCTTTTTGGTAAAAACACTGGTGTTATCGGGGAACTTTCACAACCTGGGGGGCCTTTATATAATATAGAACATTCTAATGGTGGGCTAATTACTTTTCCGGGGGGTATTCCTATTAAAAACAATTTGGGAGCTATAATAGGAGCTATTGGAGTAAGTGGCAGCAGTGTAGAAAACGATCATGCTGTAGCCGAAGCTGGTTCTACAGCACTAGGCATATATGCTTAAGGGCAAATCGATTGCAAGGCATTAAATAACCAGATTTTACGTACAGAAATACATGAAGAGATTATTAAGTTATCTATGGCCATTCACCAAAGAGGTTTCCTCACAAATTAATGGAACACTAGAACTCACATGGATGAATGGTAAAAAAGTACTGGATAGCCAGAATGCAAATTACTCCTACGGATCGCTACAAAAATTACTTAGTTACGGACTTTCACTACTAGATATTTCTGCAAATAGCGAAATTCTTTTACTAGGACTTGGTGGGGGGAGTATAATAGAACCTCTTAGAAATACATTTGATCATCAAGGAAAAATTACCGCTGTAGAAATTGATGAAGTTGTTATCGAAATTGCTAAAAATGAATTTAATATAACCAATAATCACAATCTCGAAATCATTTGCGAAGATGCTTTTTTCTATGTTGAGCGTTGTGCATCACAATTTGAAATTATAATCATCGATATTTTTATCGATAATCAAGTTCCCAAGCAGTTTTATGAAAATCAATTCTGGAAAAACCTTATTCCCTTATTAAAACCTGAAGGACAAATCGTGTTTAATGCTGGAATTAATTTGAAGGAAAACATCAAAATCGAATCTCTTAAATCCATAGTTAAACCCGATATCGAATTTTCGCAACACAATCAAGTTCAAGGAACCAATACATTATTAATCGGGAAGAAAAAATCAAGAGATAAAGGTTAAAAACTACAATATACTTTTTACGAATTCGATACATTCTTAATCTGAAATGGTGTAGATCTTAGAAATATTCTGTTTTCCTACTCTTAAAATACGATAGTAATATTTTCCCAGAAAACAGGGTACTCTCGTATAGCACTTATGTATTACATTTATAACAAATTATATGCTATATAAAACAAATGCTGTGAAGACAAATGCACATCTCTTATTAACTATTTTGATTTGTTGCCTATCATGTAACACTAATAAAGGCACAAAAGAGAGTAATAGTCAACCAAAAATGACCAAACCGATGGTTACAACTCATAGTCAGGATGACAAAATTAATACTATAAAAGCAACAGTTTTATCGGTTGAAGAGACTTTGATCATGCCCGATGATTACCTCACGACAGTTTTGACCGTTAAAACAAACACTAATGATACCTTGGCATTTATAGATATGGATGGTTTTGAAAAATTAGTTAATAAAGAAGTTACCATTATCTATCGGTTAAAATCAAATCAGAAAAAATTAATAGTTTGTTTTGATTGCATGTCATATTCCAAACCAATTAAGTTAGCCAATATCACATCAATTGTACCCAAGATCGAATTTAAACTATTAAAGTTAAAAGAATATCAGGAAGATGAATATATCACTACTGCCTCATCGTTTATCATGCTTACTAAAGATGATAAAATTGAACGTTTTTATACCAATATATTTGATCTAATTGAAGATAGTACAAAGATGAAAAGTGCATTTTTTAATTATGGCATTGTAACAGAATATACTCCCGAACTACTCAATCGTGATGAATTACGATTATTGTTAGAATAGATACTTCCTCTTCTAAAACATATTATCATTTTTTTAACACCTTCTAAAAAACCCTTTAGAATCAATAGCTAACACGCTAATTCTACTAATTAATTAGTTGAACTACTAATAAATTAGTTGCAAAACTAAAAGATTAGTAGTAGGTTTGCTTTATAAAATTGATACTATGCAAAAATTAGCCAAAAGAGAAGAACAGATTATGCAAAGTCTGTGGAAATTGGAAAAAGCATTTATAAAAGAGATCATAGAAGAACTTTCTGATCCTAAACCACATTATAATACTACTGCTACGATTGTAAAAATTTTAGAAGAAAAAGGGTTTATCAGTCATGTGGCCTACGGAAACAGTTTTCAGTATTATCCTCTAGTATCAAAAGATGAGTATCAAAAAGAAGTATTAGGTGAGGTAGTGCACAATTATTTTGACAATTCTCCTTTGGCTTTGGTTAAATTCTTTGCTAAGGAAGAAAAGATAAATACCGACGAATTAGAAGAAATAATTCAACTGATAAAAAACAAGAAATAATGGACTATATCATACATAGCTCGGCATTAATAGGATTATCTTATATTATTTATAGATTTTTTCTTTCCAAAGAGACCTTTTACCATTTAAACAGGTGGGTATTGATATCATTAGTTATACTTTCATTTACTTTACCTTTTATTACGGTTCCTGAAAATTTATCATTTAGAAGTGCTCTATTTCAAGAAGTAGAAGTACAACCTTCAAATTCTGTTGTCGCAGATTATAAAATACCAGAAACAGCCACAAAAATTGAAAATATATCAACCACCGATACTTCTGACATCAATACTACTTCGGTTAGTAAATCTTTAGATTGGGGATCAATTCTGCTATACATTTATCTGTTAGGTATATTAGTATTTGGTATTCATTTTTTCATCCAATTAGGAGTTCTATTATATCGAATTTCTAAATATCCAACCATAGAAGTTGATGATTATAAAATTGTAGAAACCGATAAAAAACATGCCCCCTACTCGTTCTGGAATAGAATATTTATGAATCCCAGTCAATATAATCCTGATACGTATTTACAAATCTTAAAACACGAACAAGTACATATCAAAGGTAGACATAGTGTCGATATGTTATTAGTTGAGTTATTGGTGATGATGCAGTGGTTTAATCCTTTTGCCTGGTTATATCGCAGAGCCATCGATAACAATCTAGAATATCTAACCGACAATAACATGCTTAATATAGGTGAAGACAGAGAAATCTATCAAATGAATCTCTTAAAAGTCTCCACCCCAAATATGCCAACAGGTTTGGCGACAAGTTACAATCAATCATTTCTCAAAAAACGAATACTCATGATGAATTCCAAAAAATCAACATCAAAATCAGGGTGGAAATACCTAATCATTATTCCTCTACTCGCCATCACCGTGTTTTCTTTTAATCCGGTAAAGCCAAATGAAATACTAGTAAATTATGATAAGGAATCTATGGATCCGACTGTAGATTTTAGAAAAGAATCTATATCATCTAGTGCTCAGAACAACTTTACCAAAGGAGTATGGGATGCTGAAGTTGGAGGAGGTAAATTATGCATTATGTACCGAAGTGCTGAGCCTCTTAAACGAAATTTCTGGTCTATGACAAGATGTTATGACCCAATCTATTTTAAAGATTTCCCTACTGGAGATCGACAACAATTTAAAATTACCAAAGATGCAGGAACTATAACTTATGTGGGTCGGTTTAACAACAAAATAGGTGATGGAAGATATGAATTCACTCCTAATGAATCATTTATTAAATCACTCAAAGCTTATGGTTTACATGTAGATAACAAAGATTTGGTACATTGTTTCCTTACTGGTTTTGACAACAATTACCTTAGTTATTTAAAACGTGAAAATCTAAAAATAGATCAAGATGATTTTGAAGATATTATTCATAAATCACTTCCGCTTGATAAACTAAAAATGTATAGAAAAGAACTTGCACGATTAGGCTATGAGAATTATACAATGGAAGAAGTGAGTAAGCTTAATTTGTTCGATGTTGATGTTGCCTATATTTCATTCATCAATACATTAAATGATAATAAAACATCTTTAAAAAAGATTACAAAAGCTAAAATCCATAATGTATCTTCTGAATTTGTTACATCATATCGAAATAATGGTTATGGCAACCTGTCTCTTGATGATTACATGAAATTAAAGATTCACGATGTGACTCCAGATTTTATTGAGTCCTTTAAAAAGGCCGGGCATACTAATATCACTGTTCGAGAAGCTAAAAACCTTAAAATTCATAACGTTACTCCGGTTTACATAAATAATTTTAAGAAAGCTGGATATCCCAATATTACTTTACAGGAGGCAAAGAAACTCAAAATTCATGGGGTAACTCCAGAACTTATAAAGGCTTATAAAAAAGCTGGGCAAAAAAATATTTCGTTACAAGAAGCTATAAAATTAAAGATTCATGATATCACACCGGGCCAGGTAAAAACAGCTAAAGGTTTTTCTTCTTCTAAAAGCAAAAGAGATCAAAATACCTTATCGAGTTCTACCAATAGTCGTGGTGCCTCACAAGATGATCAACAAACACCAAATGATTTTATTAGACAATTTAAACAACTTGGTTATGACAATGTACCTATTGATGATATCATCAAATTAAAAATACACAATGTAACGCCAGAATTTATCAAAATGTTCAATAAGGCCGGTTACAATAGCATTTCTTTGGATGATGTAGTTGCTTTAAAAATTCATAATGTGACACCTGATTTTATTGATTCGTTTAAAAAATCTGGATATAAAAACATCTCATTAGACGAGGCAAAATCATTAAAAATACACAACGTATCTCCTAATACTGCTTCAGAATATTTAAAAATAGGGTATTCTAATCTTTCTATAAGCAAGTTAATATCTCTAAAGATTCATAATGTATCTCCAGAGTATATTAAGGAGTTTAAAAAGACGCAATTCGGCGACCTTCCACTAGATGATATCATGTCATTTAAAATTCATAGGGTTACTCCAGAATTTGTACAATCTTTTAAAGATATAGGGTTCAAAAATATAACAGCTGATCAAGCAAAGAGCCTTAAAATTCATAATGTTACACCAGAGTTTATAAAATCCTTAAAAGAACAGGACAAAGATATTTCGCTAGAACAAGCCATCAGAATCAAAATTCATTTTTAAATATTTAAAGTAAGCTAGCCAAAATTCAATCAATCAAAAAACGGGAATGGTTATTAATTCCATTCCCTTTTACCAATAATCTGATAATCACTCTGTAGCGTTAAATCATTTTAAGAGTTTTCAATTATTATTAAAGCAATACAAATAAAAATGGATAGGATTTACTGGGTAGTACTGATAAGCTTCTTGAGCATGTATATGGTTACAGGAAGAGCGCAGGAGTCCATAGTTTATCAACCTGAACAAATGCAGGCCGACTTAGAAAAATTTAAAACGGCACTCATCAAAATTCACCCTGGAACTTATACGCATCAAAACCACGAAGAGTTTAATCAAATGATGAACGATTTGATGTTGCAAACTTCAAAACCAATGGAAGCCAAGATATTTTATAAAATTGTTCTTCGATTGATCGCGAATATACATGATGGACACACACAAGCATATACATTCGGCAAACTCGGAAGTATTATCAATAGTCAAAAAAGACTCCCCTTTCAAGTATATATTAAGGATGAACGTATTTTTATAATGAAAAACCTTAGTTCTCTAGAAATTCCCGAAGGGTCTGAAATCCTATCTATTGATAATAACTTGAGTAATGAGATTATTATTGACATTTTAGCGCATTATTCTTCTGATGGTGAAAGTCAAAGTGGTATGCAACATTGGTTAGGAGGACCATACAGATCGTTTTATAGACTCTATCCCGAGATATTTGGGGAACAACCTACGTACAACCTTGTGTATAGAGACTATAAAACCAAGAAAATCATAAAAACAAAAATTGAGGCAATTCCAAAAGAGGTTTATGAAACTAGAGAATCTAAGAAATATCTGCCCGAAACAGTGCATGAAAAAGCATTTAACTTTGAGATAAATAAGGAAGAAAGTTATGCTTATCTGAAAATAAGCCGATTTATAAAAGATGGTTTTGATGAACCCGAGAACACTTATCCTGATTTTTACAAACAATGTTTCAAAAAAATTTCTGATAAAAATATTAAGAACTTAATAATCGATTTAAGAAATAATGGAGGTGGAAAAGCTAGTAATGCAGCTTACTTGCTTCAATATTTTATTGACCAACCCATCACTCCGGCAAAAGAGATAGTGACTTTGGTAGATGATAAGTACTTTTTGGAAATAACTGGCAACTCATCTAATTTGGATGAATCTTTTGGATTAAAACGAAAAAAAGATGGCACTTTCAAGGTAACAAAACATGAATCACTACGTGATTTGATGAATTATGATCCAATTGAAGAGTATCGTTATAATGGAAGGCTGATTGTTCTTATCAATGGCGGTACCACTTCAGCTGCTGGTATTGCTGCAGGTTTACTAAAGGAATATACAAATGCAGACTTCGTTGGAACAGAAACCTATGGATATGCAGGTATTAGCAACGGTGTGCGTCAAATTTCTATCAAAGGTAATCATACCGAAACAGCAATCTATTTACCTTTACTACATGCAAAGTATACTATAGATGAACATATCCAGAAAAGAAGCGTAGTCCCAGATTATAATGTATCAAACGCTATACAAGATATTCTAGAGGATAATGATGCTGTTCTGGAATTTGCATTGAAAAAACTATTGCCGTCAACGTATAAAAATTATTAAAACGGTTTTTAGTTACTTCTTTCTTAACATCTAAAATTGAATCTTTAAATACATACAATACACTAATCAAAATTCAATCAATCAAAAAACGGGAATGGCTCTATGATCATTACCCATGCTAAAACATTTGACAAAGGATGAACTTATTTGAAGATAAAACTAAGCCAAAAAAATATACTGTCTGGCAGCAAAGTATATAAACAATTGCTGATTTTTCATCTAAATTAATTACCTGTTTACTAAGGCTCATTTCCTGTAGAAAATTTGCACCTCCTACTAATTTTAAAAATTTTTATACTAACCGTTAACAACAATTAATAAAAACAGATTATGAAAAAATATTTATTATTATTCCTTCTTTCTTTTTCTATTTGCTCATTTGGACAGCCTAAAGAAAGCCAAGCAATAGACAACCTCTTTTCGGAATGGAATAAACCTGATGTTCCAGGGGGTGCCATAGGAATTATTAAAAATGGTAAGCTGATTTATTCAAATGGATATGGAATTGGTGACTTAGAACACAACATAGAAATAACCCCTTCATCTGTTTTTTATATTGGTTCTATTTCTAAGCAGTTTGTAACATTCAGTATTTTACTTCTCGAAGAACAAGGGAAATTAAACTTAGATGATAGAATTCAAAAATACCTTCCTGATTTTCCAGAATACGATACTCCTTTGACTATTCGACATTTTATACATCATACGAGTGGTGTTAGAGATTATTTTACCCTTATGTATTTAAAAGGCAAAAACTATCTTGACGATACAAATGTAGATGAGATCTATGGACTTATAAAAAAACAGGAAGAGTTAAATTTTTTGTCAGGAGAAAAACATTTATACAGCAATTCTTGCTATTTCATGTTAGCGATGATTGTAGAAAAAGTAGCTGGTCAATCCCTAAAAATATTTGCACATGAGAATATTTTCCAGCCCCTAGGAATGAAAAATACACTTTTTTACGATGATAATACTGACCTGATTAAAAATCGTGTTTTCAGTTATAATAAAAAAAATAATGGAGAGGGATTTAATAATTTAATTATGAGATTTGACCTTGTTGGTTCTGGTGGAGTATATTCAAACATAGAAGACTTGTTTTTATGGGATCAGAATTTTTATAATAATAAACTTGGAAAAGGAGGACAAGAAATTATTGAAAGAATGCATGAAGAAGGACTTTTAAATAATGGAAAAAGTAGTGGATATGCTTTTGCATTGAATAACGGAATTTATAAGGGATTAAAAACTGTGGGTCATGGCGGGGCTCTTGCTGGTTATCAAGCACAATTAATACGATTTCCTAAACAGAAGTTTTCTGTAATTATATTAGCCAACAGAGATGACGCAAGCCCAACGCGTAAATCCTTTCAAATCACTGATATGTTTCTTAAAGAAAATTTCATAAGTGATGAAGTTGAAAACCAAGGTAAAAAAGTCAATAATAAGCAAGGATTTGTTCATTTAAAAACTAGCGATCTTGAAAAGTTCTCTGGACATTATTGGAACGATGAAGGTTCGTATACTAGAAAGCTTTATGTAAACAATGACACTCTAAGATATTATAGGTCTGAAACCAATGAAAGTGACTTAATCCCTATCAGTAAGCATGAGTTCAAAATGATTAATGTTGGATCTGATGTACTGGTGAAATTTGACAAAAATGAACAAGGAAATTACACTATGTTTTTTAGTGTAAATGGAGGAAAGCCGATAATTTCAAAAGAGTATCACCCCAAAAATTATACTAACGAGGAATTAATTGATTTTGTAGGTACTTATTATAGCAAAGAATTAGATATTAATTACACATTAAAAATAAAAAATAAATTGTTAGTGCTTTATATAAATGAAATCGAAATTTCACCTCTCCATTCGATTATGGTGAACCTTTTCTCTAATGAAGAATATGGAGTTTTTCATTTTAAGACAGACGGTTATGGTAAAGTTTCAGGCTTTAGATTGAACACCGGAAGAGTAACAAATTTGAAATTTCAAAAGAAATAATATGCGGTAACATTGGTAATCGTTGCACAAGTCTATAATTTGTTATAAAAACAACTCGTTTTAAGCCTCTAGTAAGAGGCTTTTTTTATTTCTTTTCGTATTACGATAAGATTTTTATATTGAAGCAAAAGAGGTCATGAAAACCAAATTCTATAGCTTTAAAAGCTATTACAGATGCTGCTCCACCATTAACAAGAGTGTAAATATAACCGTATCTGAATACTAAAAGATTAATTTATACATTATTCAGGCAGGTTATATTTACACACTCTATATGATAATTATCATAGAACCATCTTAATTGAAGTTATGAAGGTATTTAAATAATAAATACCCTATAGGTTAGATGGTTAATTCCCATAAGCCCATGTGATAGCCGTTCTATCATCTCTCGACCATCCAGGTGTTGAACTAAATCTCCAATTACATGTATATATTGAACTTTTCATGACAGAACCACAATTATTACTTTGATGATAAGCTACACCATTAGTACCAGGTATATGACCTCCATAAGTCTGATCAGAATGGTGATAACCAAGATTATGTCCTAATTCATGTATTAACAAAGCCATTGTAGATTCATCACCTGGGTGGGGTTTAGCTGTATTGACTCTCATCCAAGCGCCAACATTCCCTCTGCCATCAGGTAACAGAGCTCTTGCCCATGCCCCTTCATTGGAGTTATACCAAGACCCTACCAAAATATCTGCACTCGATCTATTATAAGTTCTACTTATATTAATATTACGACTAGAAACACTCCAATGCCAAGCAGCCCAGGAGAGTGCGTACTCTAAATTTCTTGGATAGTTATTTTCAACATAATATCTAACATCTCTAGAGTTACTATAGTATACTCCAACTCCACCAAAAAACCATCTGTTTTTTTCCTGAACGCTTCCTTCTTTAGGTGGATTTGCATCTTTATTACTTTTTAATGCAAAAGGAATCATCATGTCACCATGCATGAAAGCTTCATCCTTAAAATTTGGTTTAAGATCCTCTTTAGAAAACCCTTTTTCAATCAAATAGTCCAAAGTTGCTGTAGCTTCTTTAGACAATGGTCGTTCTTGATTCAAATCTTCCTGATCTAAACCATCATTTTGACAACTAATACATAACAAAATAGTGGTCAAAAAAATACTGAGTTTGAATTTGTGTGTTAACATAATTATATAGTTTAAAATTACCACTGAAAATTATACAATTATTTAACTTTAAAATTGCATTATATTACCCTATAGCAATACAAAACTTGCAAATATTTCATTTTTTATGTTAAAAATATTAATTTACAGAAACACTAATCAATACTCACTAAACAACAAAATAAAGAATACCCTGTACTTTTTATACTCTAGGTAAATCTCCCTCCCCTTTAAGCGGTAGATTAGAACTTCCCATTAAATAGGTGTCAATATGATATGCAGCTTGTCTACCTTCTGCAATTGCCCAAACAATTAAAGATTGTCCTCTACGAGTATCACCTGCGGCAAAAACTCCTTTTACATTGGTCGCATAATTTTGCTCACTCGCTTTAATATTAGTTCTTGCATCCATATCAATTCCTAATTGCTCTGCAATGGTAGGCTCTGACCCCGTAAACCCTAAAGCCAGCAACACTAATTCACATTTCCATTCTTTCTCTGTACCCAGAATTTCTTTTAGTGTAAAACGACCATTTTCTTTTACCCATTCTACTTCGGTGGTGATTAAGCCCTTTAGATTTCCGTTTTTATCCCCCAAAAACTCTTTGGTAGAGATACTCCAATTACGAGCTACTCCTTCTTGATGAGATGAGCTTGTACGCAAACGCATTGGCCAGAATGGCCAGGGTTGATGCGCAGGGCGTTCTATGGTTCCTTTGCCCATAATCTCAAAATTAGTTACAGAAGTTGCTCCCTGACGCACAGAAGTACCAATACAATCTGATCCTGTATCTCCTCCTCCAATTACGATCACATCTTTTTCTGTAGCCAGAATTTCTTCTCCCAAATCTTCTACTCCATCTACTCTTCTATTATTCTGAGGTAAAAAATCCATTGCTTGCACTACCCCATTAAGGTTACTCCCTTTAACTGGTAAATCGCGACGAACTGTAGCTCCTGTACACAATACTACAGCATCAAAATCGGCTTTTAACTCATCTGCTTTGATCTCTTTTCCGATATGTGTATTTGTTTTAAAAACAATACCTTCTTTTTCTAAAATAGCGACACGACGATCAATCACATATTTTTCCATCTTAAAATCAGGAATACCATAGCGCAATAGCCCACCTACTTTTTCATCTCTTTCAAAAACGGTCACCAAATGCCCTACACGGTTTAATTGTTGTGCAGTTGCTAATCCAGCGGGACCAGATCCAATCACAGCTACAGTCTTGCCTGTTCTTTCATTTGGAGGATTAGGTTTGATCCAATCATTTTTAAAAGCTTGTTCTACGATATTTTTTTCTATATTCTCTATAGCTACCGGGTTTTCATTTATACCTAACACACAAGCTTCTTCGCATGGTGCAGGACATAACCTTCCTGTAAACTCGGGGAAATTATTGGTTGAATGCAGAATTTCTGCTGCTTTTTTCCATCTACCACGATACACAGCATCATTAAAGTCAGGAATTAGATTACCCAACGGGCATCCGCTATGACAAAATGGTATCCCACAATCCATACAACGTGCTCCTTGATTTTTGAGTTTTCTCTCAGGCATTTCGACGGTAAATTCTTTATACCCTTTGATACGATCTTTTACCGGTTCGCATTGTTCTATCTCTCTTTCAAATTCTAAAAATCCAGTTATCTTTCCCATGTTCAATATCGTTTTATACTTGTGCTAGTTTTTCTTCTTTTAATCGCTGTAATGCTTGTTTGTATTCTTCAGGGAAGATTTTGATAAACTTTGGTAATTCACTCCCCCAATTTTCCAAAATTCTTTGCGCCAAAGGACTTAAGGTAGTATTGTAATGATTCTCGATTAGTGTTTTTAACTCTTCAATATCTTTTTTCTCTACCACTGGATCCAGGTTTAGCGCCTCTTTATTGCAATGTGTTTCAAATGTCTTTTTCTCATCATAGATATACGCTATTCCGCCAGACATCCCAGCCCCAAAATTTCTACCTACTTCTCCAAGAATTACTGCAATCCCCCCGGTCATATACTCACATCCATGATCGCCAATACCTTCAACTACAGCTTTTGCTCCAGAGTTACGCACACAAAATCGTTCTCCTGCTTTACCATTGATATACACTTCTCCCGCTGTTGCCCCATATAGAGTTACATTACCTGTAATCACATTATTTTCGGGAATTATAGTAGCTTCTTCGGGTACTTTAATAATGAGTTTTGCTCCCGAAAGTCCTTTTCCGAGATAATCATTAGTATTTCCATTAACCACCATAGTCAATCCTTTGGTTGCAAACGCTCCAAAGCTTTGTCCAGCTGCTCCTTTAAAGTTTAATTTCAAGGTATTATCAGGTAATCCTTGTGCGCCATATATTTTTGATATTTCATTACTTAAGATAGCGCCTACTGCTCGATCGGTATTACAAATATCAAAATCTAAAGCTGTTTTTTCTTTACGGAAGAGTGCTGGGTGTGCTTGTTCTATGATTTCAAAATCTATAGATTTCTCCAAACCATGATCCTGACTTTCGGTATTATAGATATCTACTCCAGAAGGTGTTTCTACTTGATGAAGAATTGGTGTAAGATCTACGCCGGCAGCTTTATAATGATCAATCGCTTTTTTATGATTCAACTTACTCACTTGCCCTATCATTTCGTTGATAGTACGAAACCCTAGTTGTGCCATAATCTCTCGTAACTCCTGAGCTACGAAATACATATAGTTTACGACATGTTCTGGTTTTCCTTTAAATTTTTTACGTAGTTCTGGGTTTTGTGTAGCAATACCAACGGGACAGGTATTTAAGTGACATACACGCATCATTACACATCCTGATGCTACCAAAGGTGCTGTTGCAAAACCAAATTCTTCTGCTCCCAAAAGGCATGCTATCGCAACATCCCGACCAGTTTTTAACTGTCCGTCACACTCTAGCACAATACGACTACGCAGGTTATTACCCACCAATGTTTGCTGTGCTTCTGCAATACCGAGTTCCCATGGGAGTCCTGCATGTTTTAACGATGTTAATGGTGATGCTCCGGTACCTCCATCAAATCCAGAAACTAGTACCACATCTGCTTTTGCTTTGGCTACTCCTGCTGCGATAGTACCTACACCAACCTCGGACACCAATTTCACGTTTATTCTGGCATTTCTATTTGCAGATTTCAGATCATAAATTAACTGCGATAAATCTTCAATAGAATAAATATCATGATGTGGTGGTGGTGAAATTAATCCTACATAAGGTGTAGAATTACGGGTTTTAGCTATTTCGGGATTTACTTTTGGTCCAGGTAATTGCCCTCCTTCTCCCGGTTTGGCCCCCTGAGCCATTTTAATTTGAATCTCGGCAGCATTCGTTAAATAGTTTGATGATACTCCAAACCGGCCAGAAGCTACTTGCTTAATTGCACTGTTTTTCCAATCACCATTTACATCTTTATAGAAGCGAAGTGGATTTTCTCCTCCTTCTCCAGAGTTACTTTTCCCTCCGATACGATTCATTGCTACAGCAAGGTTTTCATGCGCCTCTTTACTTATAGACCCATACGACATGGCTCCCGTTTTAAAACGTTTTACGATCTCTGTCCAAGGTTCTACCTCATCTATTGAAATTGGATCATAATTAGAAAACTCCAGCATTCCTCTAATGGTCATCAGTGCTTTTGATTGTTCGTTGATTAATTTGGCATATTCTGCATATGTTTCAGAATCATTATCTCGAACTGATTTTTGTAGTTTCGCTACTGATAAAGGATTAAACTGATGTTTTTCTCCATTACGCCTCCATCGGTACTGCCCTCCTATCTCTAAGCTTAAATTGGCAGCTACTTCTTGCCCTACATAGGCTTTTTTATGGCGTTTAGAGATTTCTTTTTCGATTTCATATAACCCTATTCCTTCTATACGTGTGGCGGTATTTGGGAAGTATTGATCAACGACTTTGGTATTAATACCTATGCATTCGAACAGTTGAGAACTTCTATAAGAGTTTAGGGTAGAAATCCCAATTTTATTCATCACTTTCAACACTCCCTTACCTACTGCTTTATTATAATTAAATATAGCGTCTTCAAAAGTGAGTCCCGAAATGTTATCTTCTTTAATTTCTTCTCCTATAATCTCATTTACCATATATGGATTAATGGCACTAGCCCCATACCCAAACAACAAAGCAAAGTGGTGTACTTCTCTTGGTTCTGCAGATTCAATAATAGTGCTGACTTTGGATCGTTTTCCTAGTTTTTGTAGTCCACTATTAACATAGGAGCATGCTAATAACGCAGGAATTGGCGCTCTGTGTTTAGTCACATTTCTATCAGAAAGTATAATAATATTCGTTCCTTCGTCTATAGCTTCTGATACATTTTTGAGCAGTATCGCTAATGCATCTTCAAGACCATTTAATCCTCTATTAATGTTATACAACATCGACACCGAAGTAGATTTAAAACCTTTACCTCTGTAGGTTTTGATCTTATCCAGATCTTCTTTTGATATTACGGGGTTTTGGATTTTTAGTTTATTACAATGCTTCTCATTAATATCAAATATATTATGATCAGACCCAAGAGTTAAACTGATATCGGTAATCAATTCTTCGCGAATACCATCTAATGGTGGATTTGTCACCTGTGCGAATAATTGTTTAAAATAGTTGTAGATCAATTGCGGGCGTTCAGAAAGTATTGCAATTGGTGTATCAGATCCCATAGAACCAATGGGTTCTTTACCTAATTGCCCCATAGGAGAAATAATAGTGTCTATATCTTCTTGAGTATATCCAAATATTTCTTTTCGTTTGGCAACAGTTTCTTCACCTAAAAACAAAGGGCAATCATTATAAGGTATATCTTTTAAATGTACCAGGTTATCATCCAACCATTCTCGATAGGGATGCTTTGCTGCGATTTCTTCTTTAATTTCTTCATCATTTACAATTCTACCTTCATCCATATTAACCAAGAACATTTTTCCTGGTTCCAGTCTACCGTGATATTCGATATTATTTGGTTTAATATCCACTACTCCCGTTTCTGAAGACATGATTACATAACCGTCTTTGGTTACACTATAACGAGAGGGTCTTAATCCATTTCTATCTAACACCGCTCCTATATAATTACCATCTGTAAAAGGAATTGAAGCAGGGCCATCCCATGGTTCCATAGAACAAGAGTTATATTCATAAAATGCTTTCTTAGCCTCAGACATTTCAGGATTTTTCTCCCAGGCTTCTGGCACCATCATCATCATGACCTCTGGCAATGATCTCCCTGTCATTAATAACAACTCTACAACCATATCCATAGAAGCCGAATCTGATTTACCTTTTAATACCACTGGAAGTATTTTTTTGATATCCTCCCCAAACCAATCGCTCTCTAATAACTCTTCTCTAGATCGCATTCTGGTTACATTCCCTCTTAGGGTATTAATCTCGCCATTATGACACATATATCGAAAAGGTTGTGCAAGATCCCAGGTTGGGAATGTATTGGTCGAGAAGCGTTGATGTACCAAAGCCAATCGGGTTACTACTTTTGGATTCAATAAATCTTTATAGTACAACTTAATATCTTCTGGCATCAATAAGCCTTTAAATATTAAAGTTTTTGTCGATAAACTAGGTAAATAGAAAAACTTGCTTTCTGATAATTTAGATTCATATATAGTATGCTCTGTTACTTTCCGTGCTATAAATAGTTTTAGATTAAAGTCAAAATAACTTTGATTTTCATTTTCTTTACCAATAAATATTTGTTTTATAAATGGCTCTGTCGTCGCTGCAATCTCACCAATATGAATATGATCCACAGGAACATCTCTCCAACCCAATAAAGTAAGCCCTTGATCAATAATATTTTGTTCGAAGGTATCTATGCAAAACTGTCTTTGATTTTCTTTCTTAGGTAAGAAAACATTACTTACTGCATATTCTCCGGCAGCTGGTAATTTGAAATCACAATGCTCGGTAAAAAAATCATGTGGTATATCAATTAGAATCCCCGCTCCATCTCCTGTCTTTCCATCTGCACTTACAGCGCCTCGATGCTCTAGTTTTTCAAGAATCTCTAATGCTTTATGAATAATGTCGTTTGATTTCTTCCCTTCTAAGCTACAAATGAATCCTGCACCACATGCGTCATGCTCAAATTCTGGTAGATACATTCCTTGTTTCTTCATCATATTTTCTGATCTAAAAGTGTTTCAAGCAGATGAAATTAACAAATCATTAAGTATAGAGAAAGAAAAAAACTGCTTTCGCAATCACTTTTCTGAGCTACATAAAAAAAGACCTTCCAGAATAAAATAATCACAAAATAAGAGCTTCTAATTATGAATTTGACAATGCGTTTTTTGACAAAAAACTTAAATAAATCAAGAATTAGAAACAAATCACAGACAACTGATTATCAACTAATTTTAACGAAAACGTTTTCGATATTATTTCGAATATTTCAAGTATTAAATTATTATTTTTTTACTTAAAAAATATTTAACCCTAATTTTAATAGGGTTAAAAAACACAAAACAATAAAAATACACAAAACAACCCTATTTATTCAGTAGTATATATTAAAAAAATATATTTTTGAATGTAATTTAATATTAATTTTAACTTTTATTCTTTATGAAGAAAATAGAAGCAATTATCAGGAGATCAAAATACCGGGTTGTAAAAGAGGCCTTACACAATAAAGGTGTTATGTTTTTCTCGTATTGGGATGTAACCGGAGTTGGGCATGAACAAAAAGGAAGTGTCTATAGAGGAATTTCTTATAGTACTACAGATA
The DNA here is from genome assembly GCF_943373825.1 of Aquimarina spinulae. Classification (NCBI taxonomy): domain Bacteria; kingdom Pseudomonadati; phylum Bacteroidota; class Flavobacteriia; order Flavobacteriales; family Flavobacteriaceae; genus Aquimarina; species Aquimarina spinulae. The sequence goes on from NZ_CALSBP010000002.1 coordinate 196,764, forward strand.
TTCAAAGAAGGTATTTATCTATTGTTGTAAATGATGATTTTGAAGAAGTTGCAATCTCTGCAATTCTCGAGGCTGCGAAAACCGGAGAAGTTGGTGACGGAAAAATCTTTGTTTCAGATATCAAAGAAGCGTATAGAATTCGTACTTCAGAAAAAGGTGCTGAAACATTAAACTGATATTTCTCACTACTCGCAAAAATTAACCAATCAAAAACTAAAAACAATTTTAATAGTAATTAAACTATGGAACTTTTAACCACAAATAATGTATGGATGATGGTGTGCACAGCACTTGTATTTTTCATGCACTTAGGATTCTCTTTTTTAGAAATAGGATTAACTCGTCAAAAAAACACAATTAACATATTATTCAAAAATGTATTTATCATCTGTATAGGTTTATTATTATACTACATCGGTGGTTTCAATCTTATGTATCCGGGATTCGAGGATGGGGACATCGGTTTTTTAAAATTTGGAGGGTTTGGCATCACTGCTCCCGAGAATGGAATGACTCCAGAATATGCCAGTGGAGGGTATACCTGGTGGACAGATTTTTTATTTCAGGGAATGTTTGCCGCTACCGCCGCTACTATAGTTTCTGGTGCGGTAGCAGAGCGTATTAAGTTAGGAGCATTTATGATATTTACTATACTATATGTAGGTTTAGTATACCCTATAGTAGGTTCCTGGCAATGGGGAAGCGGGTTTTTATCTACTTTTAAAATTGGTGAAACTGAAGGGTTTTATGACTTTGCTGGCTCTACACTTGTACACTCTGTTGGTGGATGGGCTGCTATGGTAGCGATTACCTTATTAGGTGCAAGAATAGGCAAATACAGTTCTGAAGGAAAACCACAAGCTATCCCCGGGCACAATATACCTATAGCCGCAGCTGGCGTACTTATTCTTTGGTTAGGATGGTTTGGTTTTAATGGTGGATCTGTACTCTCTGCAGACCCTGCTAGTACCTCATTGGTATTAGTAACTACCTGTCTTGCAGCAGCAGCAGGTGGCGTTGGGGCATTTGTACTTTCTACCGTCTTATATAAAAATTATGATCTTACTATGTTCCTAAATGGTATTCTAGGGGGATTGGTAGGGATAACAGCCGGGGCTGATCTCATGTCCCCAAACGAAGCTGTAATTATTGGTTTGTGTGCAGGTATAATCATTGTACTTGGCGTAGCACTGGTAGATACATTTAAACTAGACGACCCTGTAGGAGCAATAGCCGTTCATTTAATCTGTGGCATCTGGGGGACTATAGCTGTAGGTATTTTTGGGGCAAAAGCTGGATTTGATCAGTTCCTGGTTCAGGGGCTTGGCGTCCTTATTGTAGGGGCTTTTTGTTCAACAACCGCTTTTATAATCATATTCATACTTAAAAAAACTATAGGAATCCGAGTTTCGGAAAAAGAAGAAATTGACGGATTAGACAATCACGAACATGGCATGGATGCCTATCCTGATTTTAGAATTAACCAACATTAAAAAACAATAAAGATCCAAACTGTTTTTTTATTAATGAGCTTTCTTATAGTATTTAGGAAGCTCATTTTTTTTTAATCTTTCTTTAAAGAAAAGGACAAGATCTTTTGAAACAAATCACTTCGTTTATATGGCTTAGTAATAATCCCATTCATCCCTGATTGATGAATCTTTGTAATCACCCTTTCTAAATCAACGGCTGTTAATGCCATAATAGTAACATCTTTATTAAACTCTCTTATTTTTTGAGTCGTTTCAAATCCATCCTGTTCTGGCATATGAATATCCATAAAAATCACATCGTAGTCATTTTTTTGTGTTAATAGTGTAGCATCAAAACCATTATCGACTGTTGTACATATCGCTCCTGCACTTTCTAAAGTTTTTTTTGTAATCATTAGATTAATCGTATTATCATCTACGACCAACATGTTATAACCATCTAGTACGTTAGCATAATCTTTATCATTTACCATTGGTATCTTTGTATTCTTTAGGTTTCGTTCCATTTCAATCTCAAAAGAAAACGAAGTCCCCTTACCTTCTTCAGATTCTACAACTATAGAAGATTTATACAAATCTTCTATAAACCTTTTTACGATATACAACCCTAACCCAGAGCCTCCTTTGTGTTTATCTATATGATGTATCCCCTTAAATCCGTCAAACACATCTGATATCAATTCTTTTTTAATTCCAATCCCATCATCTTTTACTGTAAAACGAAGTCTAGTCATATTTTCGAAACTTGCAATTTGTACAAGTTCTATCCAGATATTTCCGTCTGTAGTAAATTTAATGGCATTAGAAATAAGGTTGATAAAAATCTGAGAAAGCTTTAAACGGTCATCCAGAACATTTGTTTCTACATCATCTGCTATATTGACATGTAATTTTGTATTACTCTTACGTAATTGATATGAAAACGAATTACAAATATTCATTAGCATTTCATCTAAGGAAAAAGCATCTTTATTTAACCTCACATTTCCCAGGCGAAATTTAGAATATTCTAAAGCATTATTTACCAATCCTGATAAATGATTATTCGAAAATTTTAATGTACTTAAAAATTCTTTCCTTTGTTTTTGATTCTTTGTATTTTCTATGATTTCTACCAATCCTTGTATCGTATAAATGGGCGTTCTTAATTCATGGCTCATTATAGAAAAAAATTGATTGCGTTCTTCATCAACAGTTAATAACTCGGCATTTTTACCTTTCAACTCTTCATTAATTCTATGCTTATGATTGTTAGACCTGTATACATAGACACTAAAAATAATTGCTAACAACAACAAAAACCCTGTCAAAAAACTGATCTGAAAATAACTTTTTTGAATCTGAATATTTTTCTCATTGATAACAGAAAGTTGTTCGATATCTTTTTTATTCTTGGCTATTTCATAAATAAAAATATCAGCGTTAGAAGCACGTCTTTTCAGTTTTTTAATATAAGATTCCTGATATTTATTTGATAACGCCTGGTAATAAGATACCGAGTCCATGTTTTTATCATACTCATAAAAATAGCGTGCTTTGTATTGTTGTATCAACCTTAAATACTCATCCCGTTCTCTTTGTACAAAAAAGAGAGAATCTCTTTCTGTTTCATTTAGCAACCGATACGATTTCTGATAATCTACACCCTTTTCCATTAATGCCATTGCGAAATATATCTTTAGCTCGTTTCTTACAACATCATTAATGACATGTATACTTTCCTTTGACATCTTTGTAAAATCATAATCATCAAGATCGGATAGTACCTTTCTGGAAATGGAAATCACCTGCTTAAAGTTACTTCTATTCATTTCGCTTATGATATAATCAAGGTGATGGAAAAATATAATACCATTGTCACTCTCCTCATTATAATCAAGATACTTCTGATATAGACTATCTAACTCTTTATACCTATTTGTTTCTCTAAACAATCTTAATATAAATACTTTGATCTTTGATTCATAAGAATTACCTGGTATCCTTTTTGAAATTTCCTTAGCTTTAAATATGTAATTTGCTGCTGCATTCGGTTTTCCCGAAGTCATAAAAATCAGTCCGTAGTTATAATTATAGGACAACAAAAACTCATCATCAGGTTCTGATTTCTTATGATTAAAAATTGTATCTAAAAAAATTCTGGCCTCGACAATGCTATCATTCCTTATCAAACGATAAATAGTATTGTCAATTTCTAAAGTTGATTTTTCAATCTTTTCTTTTTTTTGAGCAACACTACAAATACTCCAAAAAATTAACAGAATAACTACATTTATTTTAAAAATTTTCACACACATACCCCATATTATCAAAAAAACCACTACAACAATATAAAACAATATCTTCTTATTTCTATATTATTTTACGGTTTTCCAGTACAAAAACAACATTTTTTTTATCATTCACCCTCAAGAGTTTACGCTATTCTGTTACTTTTAAGGGTATTACCATTGCTGAAGAGTAAAAAAAATCATAAAAAAAAGCCTGAATAAATATTCAGGCAATCTATTGATACAATTACTAAGTACGGTATTCTAATTACTTCATATTAGCAATTATTTAATGATTTGCATAGATAATGGATATGAAGGTTCTTCTCCATTATTTGCTTTTATAGCATTAATGATAGGAAATATAAAACATAATAGTGCAATAAGAGCTAACCCTAATAATCCCAGTCCAAATAATAATATTAAAGGAACACATACGATTGCATAAATAAACATACTTATCTGAAAATTCATAATTGATTTTCCATGCTCATCCATAGCCGAAACTCTTTCTCTCTGGGTTAACCATAATATTAAGGGTACTATAAATCCTCCAAATCCTGTGATAAGGTCTAATAATTGTGATAAATGGGTAATAACTAGTAATGATCTGTCCTGTTTCATGATTTATACGTTTTTGGTTGATGATTGATGAAATTGCTAAAAATATTAGCATTTTGTACTTATATGACGATAAAAATAGCAATTTGTTACAGTATATGTACAAAATATGTATTGTACCTATTACTAAAATAAAGAGGTTTTCATGAAGAAAAACCTAGATATTAGCAGTTTAAAATCTTGTGTCTATATTTTTTTCTTTTAAAATAGCGTAATTTATTACTATTTTAGAAAACTTTTAATTCACCTAAAATTTTATCTCAATGCGATTATTTATATTGATATTCATAATATCTTTCTTCCAATCTTATGGTCAACTTATTATTGAAGAAGTTGCTCCACCAAAGGAAAAGGGAAAAGAAATTAAAAGCATTACAATTAATCTTATAGCATCAAAAAAAATACCCACAGATATTAATCAATATCAAATAATAAGAGTTAGTGGGTATGAGCATTTAAGTGATGTTGATTTTAAACTTCTTCTACATGATTCTCTTGAGAGCTTAACTATTTTGGGGTTTGGAGTTAAAGCTACAACGAACTCTCTTCCTCCTGCTATAGGTCAAGCTACTAACCTTAAACGGTTAAAAATCAGAGGTAGAAAATTTAAAAAAATACCTAAAGAAATTGAAAATCTTAAAAAGCTAGAATCGTTACATATCGATAGTTCTCGTTTCCTTGAAACTCTACCTAAAGAAATTTGTCAATTAAAAAGTTTAAAATCTTTGTATGTAGGTTCTTTTGCTTTAAAAAGTATTCCTGAGGAAATCGGAAATTTATCAAATCTGGAATCACTTATACTAGATCCTGTTTCGCTAACAAATGATTTAATAGCCTTACCAGAAAGTATCAAGAACTTAAAAAAACTTAAAAAACTCAAAGTTTACTCTGGTGAATTGAATTCGATTCCTGAAGGATTATCTGAATTAACAGCTCTTGTTGATTTAAATTTATATGGTAAATTCAGTAAGCTTCCCACTAATTTATCTAATTTGACAAACCTTAAAACCCTCCGTATTCGCAGTCCACAATTGATAGGTGTATTTCCCGGAATAGATAAACTCAAAAAGCTAAAAAAACTTGATTTTTCCTTATCGGGTATGAAAAATAACCAATTGGACATTTCTGGTATGTCGAACTTGTCATCTATACTTATTTATCTTTACACAGATGAATCCATTAGTTTTAAAGCTAATACATCTGAAAAACTTACTAAACTATTTATCTCTGGCAATAAGTTAAAATCTATAGAAGGTTTAGATAACTTGGCAAATATCACTCATTTATCTATAGAGTACACTAGCATAAAAGATGTTCCTGCTTCAATATTTAAACTTAAAAACCTGAAATATCTCAGGATTTCCAACTCTCAAATTAAAGTATTTCCTAAAAATCTGGAGAACAATAAAGAGTTAAAAGAAATTGACCTTAATACTAACAAAATTTCTGGTAAAATCCCTTTGACTCTTTTAAAATTACCAAATTTAAAAACAGTTATAATTAATCGTGGAAATGAAGAAATATCTAATCTGAAAGAAATAAAGGAAAAGGCAAAGTTTAAGATTTATTAAAAAATTATGTAGAAACTTAAGTTCAATAAGTTTTATAACCATCATAGCCAGTTCTATTTTTTTCACAATAATTTGCTTAAATATAGCATTAACAATGTATATGATTGAAAAAATGGAAATTTGTTACAATAACACATTAACACCATATATTTTAACTAAAAAAACACCTCGACACAAAGCCGAGGTGTTTACTAATTACTAAATTTAATGTCTTCTATGTAAGATGTTAATTCACGATTAGTTTCTTGGTAGCAGATTCCCCGGTACTACTATCAAATTTAATTAGATAAATCCCTCTACCCAATGATAGGTTTCGGGCCGAAATTGTATTGATACCTGGTTGTATACTTATTCGAGCTTTTTTACTCCCCAGAATCGTATAAATGGTTGCAGTTACATTTCCTTTTATATATTGACTTAAATGTAATGAAAAAACATCTTTTGCAGGGTTTGGCCTGATACTTAATCCTGCAAGATCACCTTCATTCTCATCTCCAAGAATTGGTGAAACTGATTCTAACTGAGCTATTAAACTTTCTGAAGTTGCTGATCGCCCACAAGAACCTTCGTATATTTTCACATTACTAAAAATAGAGGTATTACCACTACCTGCATCATTATCATTTATAAAAACCAGTCTATCCATACTACCAGTATAGAAATTCCCTACCGGAATGACATACTTTTTTGTACCGCTAGAATAATCATCAAAGTTAGTTACTCCATAATTTTGAGTACCATGAACTTTAAAATACCTGGTAGAGGTTAGTGTATTATCATTTTCAAAACCAACTCCGTGAATTTCTCCTTCAGAAGTACTGCTAAAATCAAATTCTATTACTGTATTAGCAGTTACTGTATAATTCATGGCAATATATTTCCATGTATTATTTTGTAAAGAAAGTGCAGCTCCCCCGTTTTGGATTGAGGAATTACCTGCAGTATCCTGATTAGAGAATGCTGTGATTGTAAAATCATTAAAATCTAAAGCTGTACACACAGGAGGTGTTACCGTACCATTAGATATATTTAGAGCATCGATAGTAATATCTCCTTGCCAACTGCTTCCTGTCACAACATTTAACCTTAACTGCACACTTGCATTACCGGCATATGTAGAGAGGTCTATATCGGCCGCATTCCAATCTGTTCCCTGTGCTCCTGTTTTGGTAAACACACTTGACCAGCTTCCTGTATTATTTGTTCTGGCTTCTACAGTTAATGTTCCCACTGCACTACCTATCATATGGTATTGAAAACTTAGTTTAGGAGTTGTAAGGCTTGTAAAATTTAAACAAGGTGAATTTAAGATCGCTCTTTTAGAAGGGAATCCTGTTCCGTTTCCAGATGCTTCTACATATATATATGAACTACCATCTACAGCGCTACTTGGTCCGGTACCACTAGAAGGGGTACCATTAGAATTTACGGTCCAGTCTAAATCATCTCCACCGACTTGTTTCCAAGCTCCTATATTACCTTCAAAACTTTCACTATAAGGGAAAGAAGTAATATCACCTGTACATTCATCGGTTGGTGGATTTCCATCAAGTCCCATAGCATCCCAAAAATCGGGTATGGTTGCTCTTTCTCCAAAGTTAGAGCCTCCAGACCCCGAGCATCCACCATAGGCATGAACCCCAACTGCATTTCCTGTTGCAGCATCTATTATCGGACTTCCAGAATTTCCTCCTGTCGTATCTGTTCTATACCTCACAAACGTATTATCAACAGATGATAAAGGTCCTGTATGCGTTTGCTGAGTTTGATTATCAATACCAGTATCTGTACCAAATCCTGTTATGGTTATATTATTTCCAGGAGCACTTTGCACTACATTAAATGATTTACCCTGTGCCTGTATAGGTGTTTGACCTGTTTGCGAATTAGCACTTGCAGTAAATACAGCCCAATCAGTCTCGGGTCTCCCCCTTACAAAGTTAGTTACAAAATTACCTATTGGGTACTGATCTTCTGGTCCAGGATGTACAATGGTACGATCCGGATTAGATTTAGGTACATTAAATTCTATAAGTTCCGCTCTGGTTCCTACGCAATGCCCGGCAGTAACTAATTTACCATTAGTAATAATCCAACCCGTACAACCGATAGGTACTATTCGTCCGATCGCATTATCGGTAGAATCAACTCTATCATCAGTCGAGCCACATTGGGATTTTGATCCCGGATCATTTTCACCAACCCCTACTTCATGAATAGTAAAACCAATAGCCGCTTCTCCTGGTGCTACGGTTAGCTTTAGTGTTATTTTATCGCCATTAAAATAAGCTGTGCTATTCTTCCACTCTTTAATGGTCTTTGATGTTAATGTTTGGGTAGCTCCGTCTAATGCAGATGTAATGGTTAGTGTACTCTTATTTCCAAGGTTTACATCTTTAAGAAATAAACGCAACCATATAGCTCCTTTTTCTGATATGGTTTCTGTAACAATTTGTGAACTATTTTTACTTTGATTGCCATCAGGTTTTATCTCCATATTATACTTTGTATAATGTCGTGGCAGCTCATCCTGTGCAAAATTGATATAGGGTATCAACATAAAAATGATGCATAGCAGCATACATATTCGATGTATAGGATACCTGTAAATGTGAATTGAGTTTGTGTTGTTTGAGTTCATAAGAATAAGATTAAAAAAATTATTAGATTAGACATTAAATTTAGTTAGTACAAAAACTCTTGCAGCACCTTTAATTGCTACAAAATTGTATTCCACTAACTGGTCATCCAATTTTTAATTAATCAAAAACCAGCGGTTTTTTCCTATTCTTTTTTTCCGAAGGAAATAAGTTGGTTAATACTGAAGTATTTCTTCTTCTTCCTGCTACAAGATAGAAAAGAAAATCAACTCCTCAAAAAAGTTTGGCAATCAAAATTTAAAATACATGTATTAATACCTATTTTTGCTTTTTATAGATAAAATATATGATCGCACAAGATACCATAGTAGCATTAGCAACCCCCTCAGGAGCGGGGGCTATAGCGGTCATTCGCGTCTCTGGAAAAGAAGCTATTACGATCTGTTCCCCTTTATTTAGATCTGTGAGCGGAAAAGAGTTAAGTGCTCAAAAAAGTCATACTATACACCTGGGACATATTGTTGATGAACATAGAATGCTTGATGAAGTTTTGATCTCTATTTTTAAAGGCTCTAATTCGTATACCGGAGAACCCACTATAGAGATTTCTTGTCACGGCTCTGTATATATCCAACAAGAAATTATTCAATTATTACTACGGAAAGGATGTAGAATGGCTAATGCCGGAGAGTTTACACTACGTGCATTTATTAATGGAAAACTAGATCTTTCTCAAGCCGAAGCTGTAGCTGATCTTATTGCGTCTGATTCTGAGGCTTCTCATCAAATCGCAATGCAACAAATGCGAGGTGGTTTTTCTAATGAGATTCAAAAACTGAGAGATGAACTCCTTAATTTTGCTTCCTTAATAGAATTAGAGTTAGATTTTGCCGAAGAAGATGTAGAATTTGCAGATCGCACGCAGTTTAAAGATCTAATTGCCAGAATTACAAACGTATTAAAACGTCTTATTGATTCTTTTGCAGTGGGTAATGTTATCAAAAACGGGATTCCTGTAGCTATTGTCGGGGAGCCTAATGTTGGAAAATCTACGTTGCTTAATGCATTACTAAACGAAGAAAGAGCTATCGTGTCTGATATTGCAGGAACGACTCGTGATACTATAGAAGATGAAATTAATATTGGTGGAATCGGTTTTAGATTTATAGACACTGCCGGGATACGAGAAACCAAAGATGTAGTAGAAAGTATCGGTATCCAAAAGACATTTGAAAAAATTGAACAAGCACAGGTAGTTATTTATTTAGTTGATAGTTCTCTACTAACTGTTGATCGCATTCAAGAATTAAAAACAGAAATAGGAAAGATAAAAAACAAGTACCCGCAAAAACCACTAATTATTGTTGCTAATAAAGTAGACAAACTTGATGATGGCCAAATTTCAACTCTGACATCCGAAATTGAAAATATCCATCTGCTTTCTGCAAAACAAAATACTGGTGTTGAAACATTGCAAGCTAAACTTCTTGAGTTTGTAAACACTGGTGCTTTACGCAATAATGAGACTATTGTTACCAACTCTCGTCACTATGATGCTTTATTAAAAGCTTTAGAAGAAATACAAAAAGTACAATATGGATTAGATACCGGGCTTTCTGGAGATCTAATGGCTATAGATATTCGTCAGGCATTATATCATTTTGGAGAAATTACAGGAGAAATTACCAGTGATGATTTACTCGGAAATATCTTTGCTAATTTCTGTATCGGTAAATAGATTTTCTTTTGTCAGACTTTTATAAAATAAAGTAGAAATGGAATTCTTCCCGTTTGAACCTTCAGAAGCATTATAACTAAGTTGGGAAGGACTTTGCTTACTACAGATAATTAGCAAAAGGTAAAAAACAACAGTAAAATACAATTTTTGTAGCTTGATAATTTTATCTTTAAGGGTAGCTTTTGAAAAATATGATAGTCAAATTATTAATAGCAATCATAAGTGGTATTGGACTTGGAATAAGTTTGTTCTTTGGAATTTATTTACTTAGACTTAAAAAAGTCCAGAGCACAATATTAGGAATATTACTTATTGTGCTAACTTTAAGGATTACCAAATCTGTTTTTTACAATTATATAGAGCTTCCTGTTTTTATTAAGAATCTAGGCTTGGCAGCCAATTTAGCAGTAGGCCCTTTACTATATATCTACGGACGTTCACTCTTCATAAAAACAAAGATTCAATTGAAGTCAATACTATTTCATTTTATCCCTAGTTCTATTTATGTAATTTTTTGCAATAGTATCCCTAATGAAATTAATAGTATTTTTTGGAAATTGAGTTATAGTTTCATCTTAGTACATTCATTTTCTTATGTAATAGCAAGTTTGTTTATCTCTCAGAAACGACAAATTACGGTTAACAAAAAAGTGAGAGAATGGTATATTCTATTGGTTTTAGCTCTTTGTCTAGTATGGATAGTTTATGCTTTAATATTTATTAAGTTAATTCCTATCTATTCTGCTGGTGTAGTTGCATTCTCAATTCTAATGTTTATCATCCTGTTTTTAGCTTTTGACAGAAAAGGAATATTTAATAATAACTATAAAGAAAAATATCTTAATTCTAATATTACTGAAGAAGATGGTAAATTGCAGCTAAACCGGATAAGAAAATTAATAGAGGAAGAACATCTTTATTTAGATCCTAATTTAAAATTAGCATCTTTATCTTCCAGACTTAATTTATCTCCTAGAGATATTTCTATGGTAATAAATAAACACGCCAACAAGAATTTTTCAAGTTTTATCAATGAATATAGAATAAAAAAGGCAAAGGAGCTCTTAAGTACCAGTCATCCGGATCCAAAAATTTTAGCTATTGCTTTAGATTCAGGTTTCAACAGCCTTTCATCTTTTAATGTAGCATTCAAGTCATTTACAAAATCTACACCATCTGAATATCGATTAAAAAGTATTACCCGAATAGTTTCCTAATATTTAATATTAAATCTCTATTGGATTCATGAATTCGATAGACAGTATGCCTAATTTTTAGTTGATTTAGAAAAAACTTTAAAATTATGAATACAATAAATAGAAGACAATGGTTAAAAAACTCTTTGGTAACATCTGCAGGTTTAAGCCTATTTCCTTTAAATGCTTTTTCTGAAAATAATGGAGATTATTATAGAAAAGATCACAATAATAACAAAAGTGATATAAGAAGATTATTATACAATGAAAATCATCTTGGTCCGAGCAAAAGTGTAGAAAATACAATTAAGCAAGTTATATTTCGTAGTAATCGATACTCAACTTTTTATGAATATGATGCAAAAGCCTTAAAACAATTGATAGCAAAGCAAGAGGGCTTGAAGCCCGAGAATGTGCTACTGGGACATGGATCTTTTGAACCTTTAATCTGGGCAGCAACTCATTTTGGAAGTAAAGGGGAACAAATAATTGTTCCCAGCCCAACATTTGATGTAATTGGACTTTTTGCCAGAAAGATTGGAGCAAAAGTCACACCAGTTGAAGTAGATTCTGATTTTAAAATGAATTTGACAGAAATGGAATCCAGAATTAGTTCTAAAACCAGTCTTTTAACTCTCTGCAATCCTAATAACCCAACAGGGACTATCATAGAAACCGAAAGATTAAAATCGTTTTGCAGGCTTGTATCTGATAAGACTACCGTACTTGTTGATGAAGCATATATTCATTTTATGAATTCCTGGCGAAACAAATCAATGGCACCTCTCATTGCAGAAGGAAAAAATGTTCTTGTTACTCGTACTTTCTCTAAGATTTACGGTTTAGCGGGGTTACGAATTGGTTTTATGTTAGGGCCAGAATCGCTTATAGCAGAAATGGAAAAAAAATTCACTTTAGGGTTTCCTGGCAATATGCCTAATTCACTTAGCGTTGCATCTGCGATTACTTCGCTAAAAGATGATGTATTCCTGGAAACATCAAAGAATAACAATATCAAAATACGAAACACATTTTACAATGAGCTTGAAAAACTTGGCTTCAATTACATTCGCAGTGAAGCTAACTTCGTATATTTTGATGTAAAAAACTTTAAAGCCTACAAAGAGCTTATGTTGAAAAATAAAATTTTACTTGCCGGGGGTTGGCCAACGAAATCGAATTGGGCACGAGTAACTATGGGCTCTGAGGATGACATAAGTTTCTTATTTGATAAAATGAAAGGAAAGAAATGGTTATAGCCATTTCTTTCCTTTCTGATTTTGATTTTTTAGATAGTATCCAATATATCTGTTCTCCATATTTCTAATAATTCTAACCCAAATAACATCACATTATAAGCACGAAAATGTTTTGGGGACTCATAAAGTTAAATAGGTGTCGTATCATTCCTTTTCGATGAGAATATCTTAAATAAGTACCATGTATCTGATTAAAGGAAATCACGATGATTTATATTACTATTTTAGCTACTAATGACGTGGATTTGATCCTCCTTTTTTAATGAGCTACCTATTTACTAATCGTAAAATAGAATGTAGTGCCCTTTCCTATTTCGCTTTCTAACCAAATTTCTCCTTTTAACACTTTAACAACCTTTTTTACTATTGATAATCCGATACCAGTAGATTTATGGTTTTTGTGTAGGGATTGAAAGGTTTTAAAAATTTTACTAAAATACTTTTTATCAATACCAATTCCGTTATCGGCTATGGTAAATTGATGTTTATTTCCTAAGTCCGTATGATTAATTATTATAGTACCTGCTTTTTTATCGTTATACTTTATGGCATTAGTAATTAAATTTTGAAATACTTGTTTAATTTTTGTCTGGTCGGTATAAAGTGTTTCAGGCATCTTTCCTATTTTTATTGTCATATTCGAAGGAATGCTTATTACTTTAAGAATATTACTTAATAGTCTATCCATATTGATCATGCTTTTACTAACTACATTTTCTTCGATACTTGAGTATTTTAGCACATCATTTATAAGTTTTTCCATATGTTCTAACGACAATTCTATTTGTTGTATGTTTAGCAATGTCGTTTTATCCAATTTGTCAATATTATCTTCCTTTACCCACTCGATAAGAGTTGATATGTTTCTTAAAGGAGATTTTAAGTCATGCGAAACGATATGCGCATATTCTTCTAAATTTTTATTTTTACTTTTTAATTGATGGTTAAGTTGTTTATGTATTTTCTCGTTCTCAATTCTTTTCTCGAGTCTTACTGCATTATTTAATTGTTTTGCGATTACTCTAGAGATATTCATTAGCGTTAGCAAGTTGTCGTAGGTGTAATAGTTTTTCTCTTTATGCTCAGAATCAATAATGCCAATTACCTGCCCATTAAGCACAACAGGCACGGTTATTTCTGAGTAGTTAAACTCTATGTCTTGCATGTATCTTTCATCTTTAGAAGTATCATGAATCAGTTCTGGAATTCCTGTCTTAGCAACCGTTCCTACAATACCTGTTCCGATTGGGATGACGAGTTTATTGATGATTTTTTTATCATTTACTTTATCCCCAAAAGCTGCTAGTTGCTCCATTGATTTACCATCCTCTCTAATGAGGTACATCACACAATCTTCGCTTTTGAGATAGTTAACAATATTTACAACAACTTGCCACGCAATATCATAATAGTTAGTTTTACCTAAAATTGATTTTACTATACTGTTTATCACATAATCCTGCTCTATTTCACTTTCAGAATAGAGTTTATAACATAACGATTTCTTCCTTAGTATTTTATGTGTCTGTACTCGAATTTGCTCCTCATCAATGATTTCATCTTTAGCTTTTTTTATCATTCTAACCAGGGGTTTTAGGTTTTTAGTTGTTTCACAAAGTAATTGTTGATTGTGTAATCAACAGTTCATTAATTATTTCAAATTAATTTACTTTTTTGAACTTGGTTATTACTTTCGATAAAATCGATGTATGTGTAGTCGAATGGTAATTTAATATCGACTATTTAAAAAACGAAGTAGAGTTCAGTCATCGTTTCATAAATAGAAATACAGGATGTGGAAGGAGTTCGAAAAGGATTTTTCTAAAACTGAAAATAAAAGGAATACAAAATACTTTTTCTGGATTGATGCAGAGTTCGATAAAAGGCAAAAAAAATCGATACTTTAATTGCTTAAAGTATCGATTCTCTTTTAGATTAGTATGATCATTCTATCTATTTTACTGAAGTGCGTTGTATATATTAATCGGCAAAAAAAGATGTCTTTGCTCATTATTTTCACCATTAGATGCAGCAAATAAATCTCTAAAATATTTTACTGCACCAACAGAGTAGTTTATTTTTTCTATCCACTTATAGAAATCTTCTTCTTTTTGATCGGTGTTAACATATTCAAATACTGTCCCTTTTAGTTTCTCTAAACCATTATCTGTAAAGACAGGACGAGAAGGCAGTTTTTTAAATTCGCCTTCTTTAACACCGAGTAAGTTTTCGATCCATTGCAAATCTGTTTGATATTGCTTAATCAATTTATTCTCTAAAGAGTGATATAATTCATCTTCAAATACAATCCTAAGCGTACTTCTTTTACCGATCATATCCCCAGTCTTAAAAGTAAGACTATTATTAATCCCTAAATGAAATTGTCCATCATTGTTACTTTCTTCTAAAACTATCGTAAAAGGAATACCATTAAGACTTCTTACCTCAAACTCCTGATCACTAATAGGTTGAATAGAAACAAGCTCATTTTGTGCATTCACTTGCATAAAAAAGCAAGAAACCACTAGCATAAATAATATTTTCTTTACATTTTGAAGGTTTACTCTGTAGATCATAGCAATTTATTTTAGGTGTTCAAATTTATAATTTCATAAGCTGTTTTCAAAACTCTAACAATATTGATTTGTTATTATTTTAAAAATTGGCTTAATAGGGCTGCTATTTTTAACATTACATATATCATGCCACAGAATTTAAAGTGCTTTTCATAAAGAAATATAACTTCTGCATTTCCTTTTTACCTGCTTGTCTTCCCAAACGCCCCGCAAAGTAGAGTACAAACCAGGTGATAAGAAGGAAAAACATAGTGAGTATAGAAAATAAATACGATTTATCCAGGCGTATGTTAACATACATCCAGACCAGAGCACCTATAAATAATGTTACCACTACAAAATGTAGAAACATAAAAAGTGTCCATACTGTAGGATTGGGGCCAAAAAGTCCTTTAAGTTTTGGTTGATTATCATCAACTTCATAAATTTCGAGATGAAGTTGTGGTGACCAGAAGTGTTGTTCTTCTTTAGGAATACGAATAAAAACATGATGGTCTACCCGGCTTACTTTAAAATCCTGACAAGTCTTACCTGCTTTTTCAAAAGCTTCAAGTGCTTTTTCTGATGGCATATCTAAATCCTGAAAAAACCGGGGACGTAAAACAATATCATTTGAGACTTCCATAAATGCATTTAAGCACCAATGTTACTATATTTTTTAATTCTTATTACTGATTTTTATCAGTTTTAGAAAACTCAATATGAATCTATTAGCACTATAATATAAAATCCAAATCGTATGATTATAATATCATCGTTTAGGAGATTCCTTTCATAGTGAGTAATGTGGTTACCCAAACAATAACAGAAGAGAAAAATATACCCACACTATTTGCGATAAAAGCTTTTCGTTTTTTAACCTTAAATAAATATGTAGCAATACTTCCTGCATACACACCTGTACCAGGAATTGGGATCATAACAAATAAAAGAAGTCCCCAAAATTCATGTTTTTGAATTTTAGTACCTGATCCTAATTTTGCTCTTCGTGCTACATATATCGCAGCTTTTTTATAAAACGTCCATCGAAGTAAATATGTATTCATCTTTTCCAAAAAAAACATCATCATGGGAAACACCAATACATTAGATAAAAAACATAAAACAAATACCAAGTAGATATTTAATCCACTTAGCATACCATAAGGAATCCCAACCTTAGCTTCACCAAAAGGGGAAATACTCCACAAAACAGCTATAATAATATCCTTAATCACAAACAATTTTTCTTACAGCCTGCAAAGGTAACGTTCTAAATGGTTTGTACCATAATTTTAAATCTTAAAAAAGGTCTAAATTAGCTTTATAGCTCTAATTTTAACAATAAAGCTCTTTTTATGGCCTTAACAGCTTGGGTTCCAGCCATAAATATCCTACACACAATAGAAACAGAAGATAAAAACCTAAAAGAGGTATCGGTCGTATCGTATGATTCTGGATTGTTTCACTCTTCAATGATTTTTTATAATGCCTCTTATTTTCTTCAATTGTTTTATATACCATCTGAGATTTCCAATGAGAGGTATCTGCTACAAAGTACTCAAATACTTTTGTTGTATCCTGCTCTATAAATTGAGTATTCCATCCAAAATCTCTTGGATAAGCAACCCCTTTCCAAAGGTTTTTTATATCAATATCACTACGCATCGAAACACTATATTTTTTATTGGTTTTGACTATTGGCTTTGATATTGATGTTCTTACCTCAAATGTAAAAGGGTGATCTTTATACGCAATTATCGATGTTGTCTCCCATTCTATCTGTGGAGTTTCTTTACGACTTAAACTAGTAATGAGTTTAGACCATATTTGTTGATAAGCAGTGGTATGGCCATCTAATACTAGTTCATATGTATTTTCTAGCACTGTGGTTCCAACTCTACCATTTCCAATGCGTTTGTATCCAGATATGATTTTGGTATTAGGTTTAGTATGAATATGCTGCAAAAGAAATTCGTCTTTAAAAACAAAAGCATGTTTAGAAAGTTTAGCTTTTGTCTCACTATCCAATCGGGTTTCTGTATTTTTTTCTGACACAAAATTAAAAGCCCCTAAGCCATTTGAAGCTCTGAAAAAATTAGAGTCTGGCTGGATAAAAATACCCAGGCCATTTTCTTTTACCGAATTCTCTAAAGCAATACGTGATGCTCTTCCCAGGTTTTTTAATGAATTAGCATCAATAATAACAAGATCAAAAGATTCTAAATTCTTTTTAGAGAAAGCTCCCATAGGTACTCTTTCCATATTAAAATACTCGAACTTATATCTTCCTTTGGTGATCTGACTCCTTACCAGTACTTGATGTCCCATTTCTGCCAGATAGTTTTTAAGGTACTTGGTTTCAAAAGTGGGAAAACCATTTACCACTACTATTTTTAACGGGGTAGAATCCTCTACAATTAAAGGGATAGGGTCTGTAGATAAAGTTTCCCCTAAAGTATCTTTTTCGACTAGTGAAAAGAGATAGTTTCCTTTTACATTAAGATTGGTTGTGAATTCAAATTTTTGCTGTTCTCCAACAAGTAAAGAAACAGAGTCTAAACCTGCTCCTCCCGGTCCTTCTAATATAAGTCTATTTCCTTTTTGTGGATTAGCATATAATCCTGTAAATACCTGTCGTTTACCAACCGTATTTTTATAATCATATTTAAATCTAATTACCCCAGAGGGAGTGTTTCTTCCCAGGTAGGTAACGTTATAATTATCTAATTGCCAGAGGTCATAAGGTTGCACACCATACCCAAGTACAAAAACAGAATCCGGAGCGTCTATACCTTCAAAAATAGGATGATTAGCTTTATACTGATGTTTTTTTAGTTTTTTATGAATTCTCGTCAGGCTATCTAATTGTTCTTTATCATAGCCTTCGGTAAGCAAAACCAATTTAGTAGTTATAGTATTGGTAGTAGAAATTGCAGGTTTTAATGCTATGATAACAAGCGAGGTAATTGCCAAAAAGGCTATTGTTATTTTTACCCAAAATCTACGTTTCCCAAACTCAGGCCATTCTTTCCATATAAAAACAAACCATAGTATTATCCCGCCAATACCAATTTGCCATATCCAGTTCTCATTCAAAAAAGTTACTTGATCAATCATGAATTTGAAGCTCTTTTAATAGTAATTCATTAATCTCACCTGTTAATATTTTCTTTTTAAATGGATTGGGTTGCAACTCGGGAAGCGCATAAAACAAACCTCTCTGTACTTCGATTAAAATTGAAGGTGATATGATCCTATCTTCGGTAATCTGTTTTAACTGTTGTAAAGTTTTTAAATATTTCCCCGGGTTTTCAATAGCTTTGGTGGCCAGTTCATTTCCTGCCTGTTTAAAAAGGAGCCTATCTTCATCGGTAAGTACCGTTTTATTAGATATCAATTGCTCAAGCCTTAAAACAGTTTTATATATAGACGGATATAGTTCTGGGAGTTGTAGTTCTTCTTTTTTTCTGAAATTAGACACTTCGTCAATTTTACCCGTAAGTCTTTTATTCTCTTTAATCGGTGGAGGATCAAAACCAATACGGTGTACATAGACTCGGGCACTATTTTTAATTTCCTGAATCAATTTAAGTGCTTTATATTGATATGGTAAGGATTTTTCTGGAGTATACAATCGTAAATATAACTCGGCATCCCACATTTCATTTAAAGCCTGTCGTAATTTACTTTTTAAAGATTGCGTAAAAAGCGTTGACTCTTCGGGATCATCATGATTATGCAAGTACTCATGCAAAGGGTCATTTGCTTTTTCGTCATCCTCTTCTTCTTTGTGAGGTACCAGATTATGTTCATTTTCATGATCATGGTCATGAGTATACGCTGCTAATGGATCTTTTTCTTTTTCATGATCTTCATCGTTATGTTCATCTTCCTCCTCAGGAATTGCCGTATTTTCCTCTGTTGCCGACCCAAATTCTGATTCGTCTCCCATAAATTCACCATACTTAAGGCGTAGTACTTTTTGATCGAACCCTAATTCATTACTTTTAAATTTGAAGTCTTTTTCTGATAATTTTGGTTTATCCTTAATCAATTTTTCTGTATCAATAATCAACTGGCGTTGGCTTCTAAAATAATCTGGCATTAAGTCTACTCCCATTGTTCCCTCTACGGCAAATTTATCAGAAATTGTATCTTTTATAACAGCAAAAAAGGTTTCACTCCTAGAAGTATTAGGTCTGGGTTGCTTAAGATCCAGTGCTTCAATATAAAAATAAAGTTCATCTCCCGGTTCCATATTCATTTGATCCAGATTTATATTTTTTGATAAGCTTAGGTTTTTGTATCCTCTACCTACTTTATTATCAAAACTTAATTTTTCCTCTCTAAACTTAACAGATTCACCAGATCCTTTACTAACCGTTGCTATGATATATACTTCAGCAATACCAAAATCATCGGTAACAGAAGTTGTGAACGCTATTCTTTTGTTTTCATCATAAGAAAAGGAGGTAAATTGTTTTAAATCCGTAATTTTTATATCCGGCCTTTTATCTTTTATACCTTCAATCGAATATAATTCAGAAGTGTATGAAGTGCCCTGCATATCTGTAAATTTGAAATTGTAGAATCCCGATGTATTTAAAATTGAAGTTCTTACATATCCATTATCAGTCAATTTCATAGGATAGCTATTTCCCATACTTTCCATAGATACATTTTTAATTTCAGTATCAAATGTTATTTGCCACGATAATCGCGATCCTTCTACCGCTTTTATTTCCATTTTTGAAGTTTCCATAGAAGGTTTTCTTGTATAAGCAGGGTATTGTATGGTTAACAATTGACTTTCTAGTTTAGGTTGTTGGGTAGTCGTTGTAGAATCTATGGGTTTAAAAATTATGGTATCTGGATCTACTTTCTTATGCTGTGACCATTGTAAATGATCAAGAACATGATATCTATATCCAATAAAGCCAACCAGTGTACATAAACCCATTATTACGCAGGCTCTGAATAAATGATGAGGCGGTTTTATCGTTTTTAATTTTTCTACAAGTTCTTTTGTTATCCTATATTGTTGCAATTTTGCCAAATCCGATAATTGTTCTTTTGGTAGTAGCAAAAGACCTGTGCTATACTCTGCAACATCGAGGTGTTGATCAATATAACTACTCACCATTTTTAAACCAGGTTTCCAGGGTTTCACAAAAATTACAATCAATAAAGCAACCGATATCAAAGTAGCAATTGAAAAAATCAGGTTAAAGAACAAAAAATACATTAGAATAGCGGGGCCTAGTGCATAGAGCAAAACCTCTATCCAAAGCATGAGTTGCCAACGCTTTTTAAACCGAGTTAATATTTTATCTCCAGACGCTATCATTGTTTTCTATATTTTGCTATGATACGCTCTGTGATGAGGAATAGTATACATAAAAACCATAACCACTTAGACAATTCTAAAGTAGTAGAATTGTCTTTATTTTTCTTAACATCTGTAGCTACTATCGGAAGTAGTTCTCCGACATGTATAACTCGTTTATCATACGATTTAATTTTTTCTTCTAGACCTTCATTACGATTAAGTATAGCCAGTAGATGCTCTGCAAAATATTCATTTACGACACGTTCTGTATTAAGAGGTTTTGTAAGATAGAAGGTTTCTTTTGAAGATCCTTTTTCTATAATATTATGAGATAAATCATCTGGTTTATACAGGAGTAGTGTTGAAGAAGTTTGCGGAGTTTCATCTTTACTTAACCATATTACTGTATTAAAAGCATCAAGGTGTATCGTATCTATATTCTGTACGGCACGAACATTAATAGGCGTGTTAAGGTGTTTTGATATTGCGCGATAGGCAGCTTCAACATATGTCTTTTCTGCGGATAAACTATCGTCATAAAATACTAATATGCGAACAGATGGCTCGGTAATAAGAGGATGTTGCTCTTGATTTCCGTTTACCAAAAAAACGATACTATCCTTCTCTTTATTAAATTCGATTCGATTACTACTCGTAGCAACAAGTCCTTTCTCAAAAGATACATGTTGAGCATCACTTAATACAGAAAGTAACTGTATTGCATCTTCTTTTTTAGTAGCACTAAGAATATTCTTAGTTGGTTTTTCGGGATCTAGAATTACCCATGATATATTTTTATGAAGCTGTGGTCTCTTCCCTTTTATACCCGATACAAATGCATTCGTTACAACAACAATACTATCGGTTTCTAATGTTTCCATTTCTCTGGCCAATTGCCAATACCCTGGAGTTACGGTAGGGATTTCATATGTTGGATCGTTTTGATATTCTGGAAAACCAGGTTGTAAAAGTCGTATTGGTGCTTCGGTTTCTATAGTATCCAGAATTGTATTTACCTCTTCATATTCGAGTAGAGAAGGTTCTATAATATAAGTAATAGGTACGGTAGTAACTTTTCTTTTTATCTGTGGCTCTGCTATGATCATAACAAGTGTACTAATCAATAACAATCGTAAAAGTAATAACCACAATTCATTGATTTGAACACTACTCGTTTGTTTTGAATCAGACTCATCAAGTAGCTGAATACTTCCTATCTTAATTGTTTTCCCTTCTTTTTTACTCCACAGATGTATTGCAATAGGAACAATACCTCCTAATAAAGCCCATAAATATGTGGGGGTGAGAAAAAACATACTAAATTAATCTATTTCGTTTCTTCAGAAATACCTGTAAAGCCTCTCCGATATTCTCATTTAGTTTAAACAAATGATAACCAATATCATTAGCCAGCAGCGTATTTTTTGTGTTTTTCATCATTTCTTCTAATGCAGTGAGGTATTGCTTTTTTGCTGTCTTAGCATCTATCTTACGCCTTGCTCCTGTTTCCAAATCTTCGAATGTAATGGTACCTTTGTAGTCAAATTCCAGTTCGTTTTTACCCATCAAATGAAATACTACAACTTCATTTTTAGGTGTTTTCAACCGTTTAACGAAAGAAGTTAGCTCTTCTCTGTGTTCATACAAATCGGTAATAAAGAAAATCAATTCTTTATGGTTACGATCATGAAGGTTTTTTGACGCTCCAGGGTCCTCTGGCCATTTTCCTTCATTCTTAATATTAATCAATTCTAATAACAGACGATTATAGTGTTTTTTCTGAATTTTGGGATATACGCTATGTAATTGGTGATCATTAAGTGCAAAAAGACCCACAGCATCTCCTTGATTTTGGGATAAGTATGCCAATGAAGCGACCAGCACTCTGGTGTAATCCATTTTAGACAAATCTTCTTCCTTATGAAGCATAGACATACTGGCATCGACAATAAATTTTACCGCAATATTACTTTTTATCTCTGATTGCTTAATATAGTATCTACCTGATCTGGCGAGCATTTTCCAATCCAGTAGTCTTAAATCATCACCCGGTTCATAATTACGAAATTGACTAAACTCCATCCCCGGGCCTACACTTCTGCTGTGATTATGTCCAGACAAATATCCATCAACTATTACACGTGCAATGAGTTCTAATCCAGATACATTTTTTATAAGCTCTGGTTTTAATAATTGATGATAGTCCTGTTTCATACCAATTTAACTTTAAAATATCGCATATCAGCTCTTTATCGGAATAGCGTTTAACAGTTGATGAGTAACATCATCAGACGTTATACCTTCGGATTCTGCTCTAAAATTTACAATAACTCTATGTCGCAATACCGGTATAGCGACATGTTGTATATCTTCTAATGTAACCGATAAGCGTCCTTTCATCAAAGCACGAGCTTTGGCTGTTAATATCATTGCCTGGCCTGCTCTTGGGCCTGCTCCCCAATTTACCCACTCTTTTACATATGTGTTTGTAGTAGTTTCTGGCCTTGTCGCTCGTATTAGCTTACTTACAAATGTGATAAGATCATCACTTATAGGCACTTCTCTAACCAGGTTCTGCAGTCTTAATATATCGTCACCGGTAATCACTTTATGAAGTGTTTCTTTTTTGGTACCTGTTGTATTTTTTAAAATGGTAGTCTCTTCTAATTCGCTAGGGTATCCAATTTTTATATACAACAGAAAACGATCTTGTTGTGCTTCTGGCAACATAAACGTACCCGATTGCTCAATAGGGTTTTGAGTAGCGAGAATAAAAAATGGTTTATCCAGGGTATAAGTTTTACCAGAATATGTTACTTCAAACTCCTGCATAGCTTCTAGCAGTGCTGCCTGAGTCTTTGGTGGTGTTCGGTTAATCTCATCTGCCAATATAATATTAGCAAAGATGGGTCCTTTATTAAATTTAAAAAACTTCTTTCCGGTGCTATAATCTTCTTCAAGTATTTCGGTACCAATAATATCTGAAGGCATTAGATCGGGAGTAAATTGTATTCTTTTAAACTTTAAATCAATGGCTTGCGCTAATGTTCGTATCATTAACGTTTTTGCCAACCCGGGAACTCCTTCTAATAATGCGTGTCCACCTGCCAGAAAAGTAATCAGTAATTGTTCTACGGTTTCCTCCTGCCCAGTAATTACTTTGCCAATTTCTTTCTTTAACTTGGTAAGTTTCTCGGTAAGTACATTCACCTCTTGTTCAATACTTGCTAAATTTTTATCCATACATCTTCTTTTATGATGTTAAAGCATACATCACTATATTTACTCCAAAGCGAGTATTATCTATTTTATACCATCGCTTATTTCTAAAATCATAATCCCATTCGCAACCATAATCTTTGTTGCTGAATAAAACCCCTATCCTACCATTAATTTCAATAGCTTTTAGGTAATCATGTACAATATCATCTCCCCATCCGTTAAGTTCTTGTGAGGTCGTGGGTGGGCCATCTTCAAATTCGAAGAAAACGTTATATATCTCATGAGTATTAGGGATTTTTTTTAACTGCTGAGGGCCAAAGATATCCTCCATTTGTCGTTCAAATGATTTTGAAAACAAACCATCTATATCATGATTACAATCATCTGCAAAGACAAAGCCTCCGTTTCTGACATATTTCTCAAAATTCTCTCTTTCTTTCTTTGTAAATTGCACTAGTTTATGCCCTGATATATAGCAAAATGGACTTTTAAATATTTCATCGCTACTAAGGGATATAATTCTTTCTTGCGTATCTACTTTTAGGGTAGTATACTCTACTAGAGAATTTAAAAGGTTTGAAGGCATTCTTTGATCTACATCCCAATCTCCCGACTCATATTGCAATCTTGTAAAGAAAAACTTGTTACTCAATGCAGTTATTATTTTAGCTTTCAAAAACATATTACCCCATAACATCGTTACGATTAATGGTTAAAACAGTATCGAAAGAAAAAACTGGCCATAATGAAGCTAATCAAAATGACCAGTTTATATTATGAATTATATTTACACCGCATCAGACAAGCTGGTAAAGGTGAAATCTCTTACCTTCATATAAGGTACCAAATTACCATTTATCCTAACTTGTTTTCCGAGTGTTTCAAGATTATTAAGCATAATAATCGGACTCTCATTAAATCTAAAGTTCTTTACTGGATGTTTTATCTTTCCATTTTCGATATAGAACGTTCCATCCCGGGTAAGACCTGTATATAAGAGAGTTTGAGGATCTACATTTCTGATATACCATAATCTGGTAACCAAAATTCCTTTTTTGGTTCCTTTAATAAGGTCTTCTAAAGAGGCATCTCCTCCTTGCATAATGAAATTAGATGGAAAAGGTACTGGATCAACTCCTTTCTTCTCTGCCCAATAACGGCTATATGCTAAATTTTTTACTACTCCATTCTCTATCCAGCTCATCTTCTTTAAAGCCTGTCCAGATCCATTCCATGTACTTGTAGGTGCATCTGGATTTAAAGGATCAGACCAAATGTTTACACGTTCATCTACAATCTTTTCTCCTAGTTTAGTTCCTCCACCTTCTTTAGACATAAAACTTCGCCCTTCATCTGCAGTTCGTGCGCTAAGAGCACGACCAATATTTTGTAGTAACCCAACTGACGCTGCAGGTTCAAGAATTACAGTATATTTACCCGGTTCAATAGCTTTGGCTTCTCTTGATGTCACTGCCTTATCTATCGCTATATTAGAAGCTTTTGCTGCATCAAACTTACTGATATCATTAAAATCACGAGATACCCATCCTGATCCGGTACCATCATTAGTTCTCATCGTAACCGTGAAATTAGAACCTGTAGATTGATTGTAAGCAAAAAGACCATTAGAATTCATCATTGCACTAAACCCATAAGAATCGTTAAAAAACCCCGCAGCAGTAACATCTTTTGCTACAGCTGGCTCAATACTACTACTTGCTACAGTAGCACGATACTCTGGTGAGATATTGGCCGATGCTTTGTTATAGGTTATTGATTTATCATAAGTTTGAGGCCCTAAAGGCCCCATAAACTCAGGGTTTTCTGGCGAAAGTTTTGCTAACTCCTCTGCTCTTTTGACTACTTTCTTTAGGGATTCATCATCAAACTCATCAATGGTAGCCGTACCCGATTTTTTTCCGAAATTAGATTGTACTACCAGGTTTTGATTAGATCGATGACCTGCAGTAGAAACCGTATTACGCGCATAGCGGATATTTCCGCTTTCGCTTCCACTCATATTTATTTCACAAGCATCAGCAGTAGAAAAGCTCAGTGCTTTTTCCATAATTTGCTTTGCTTCTTCTTTTGTATATATTGCCATGATATTTTTATTATTTGTTGGAAAAAGATGTTTTAAATAGTTCTACCTGTATTGATCACATTTACATTATTAAACCTGGTAGTAGAACTTCCGTGTGATACAGCACTTATCTGAGAAGGCTGTCCTTTACCATCAAAGAACGATCCGAATAACCTATAGTCATCTTTGTCGCATATTTTGGCACAAGAATTCCAAAACTCCTGTGTATTAGATTGATAAGCAACATCATCTAACATACCCACAATCGCTCCGTTTTTAATTTCGTAGAAAGCAGTACCGCCAAACTGGAAATTATATCGTTGCTGGTCGATAGAGTACGAACCTCTACCAGCAATATAAATTCCTTTTTCTACATCTTTTATCATGTCATTAACATTATATTTTTCTTTACCTGGTTCTAACGAAACATTAGGCATACGTTGAAATTGTACATCGTTCCAACTCTGAGAATAGCAACAACCATGTGATTCGTTCTGATCTATCATATGCACCTGATCTCTGATTGCCTGATAATTGGTTAATACACCATTACGTACAAGATCCCATTGTTTTGTCTTTACTCCTTCGTCGTCATATCCAACAGCTCCTAGAGATCCTACTTGTGTTTTATCTGCTACCAGGTTAACGATATCACTACCATACTTGAAGTTTTTGGTTTTCCATTTATCAAGAGTAGCAAAACTTGTTCCTGCATAGTTGGCTTCATATCCCAGTACACGATCCAACTCGAGCGGGTGCCCTACCGATTCGTGAATAGTTAATCCCAGGTGATTTGGTTCTAATACCAAATCATACTTACCTGCTTCTACCGATTTGGCACTAAGTCTTTCTTTGGCTTGCTTGGCTGCCATAATAGCGTCTTCTACCATATCGTAGCTTCCTCTATATAATTTCATTCCTGCTGGCCCATCTAATTTTTCTGAATCCAAACCGTCCATATATTCATATCCCATTCCCATAGGAGCACTCATTGCCTGGCGTGATTTAAACTTATTATTAGCACGATCAATAGCCGTAACCGTAAATGTTGGCCATATACGGTGAACATCCTGATCTATATATGACCCATCGGTAGATGCAAAATATTTTTGCTCATTTACCATAAAAAGACCAGAATTCACAAAATTAGCTCCATTTTTCATTGCAGCTGCATTAGCGCTAAGCAATAGATCTACTTTTTCTGAAATAGGTACTTTTTTGAAATCCTTTTTAATAGGTGTCTTCCAGGTAACTTCTCCATAAGATTTTACTGGAGCCAGTTTCACAGGTACTTTCTGAATTTTTGAATTTGCTTTTGCAATTGCAACCGCTTGTTCTGTTGCTTTTTTAATCCCTTTTTCTGTTACGTTATTGGTAGAAGCAAATCCCCAGGTTCCATTGGTAATAACTCGTATACCAATTCCAAAAGATTCTGTATTTACCACATTCTGAACCTTGTCCTCTCTGGTAAATACATATTGATTTAGATATCTTCCTATTCTTGCATCGGCATAAGATGCTCCCAAAGTTTTGGCAGTATTTAATGCTATGTCTGCAAGGCTTTTCTTGATTGCGACATCCATCCCAGGATTTAGCAAAGCTTCTGCAGAAATATTATTTCCCATAAGCATGGATGGCATCATTAATGCGCCAGATCCTAATCCAGCGTATTTAACAAAATCTCTTCGTTTCATATAAACCTCCTTTTTTGATTGAATGAATATTTATTTATGGTGTTTTAGTTTTTAATGTATGCTAAATCTAGAAACATAACGCTATAGTATATATCATTTTTTGTGAGGAAATATGATGATTATTATCTAAAAAAAACTTAAAAAACATACGGGTTTTTTCATTCTTTTAAGATCCCCAAAGTTAAAATCATATCATACCAAAAAGAAGCTAATTACGTCTACTTTTTATTTTTAGTACAGCACTAAAAGTAGAAAATTTATGTCAAATAACAATAGTACCCAAAAATGTTAAAAAAAGAGTAAGAATTTTCGTATACAAAAGAATACAAGTTTACAAAAAAAACACATAACTCACTGTAAAACAAATGTTTATAAAATAAAAGGTAATCTAATATACAATCAGAAAATTATCAATAAAATACCTGAATCACTAGATTTGAGTGTATTTAAAATTTTGTTAAACTTTTATATTTTTAACGCAACTGTTATCAAAATCATAAAATATCTTTAGCAAAATTGCTCTTTTACAACGTAAAACAGTATCTATCAACATATATAGGAAGTTATAATCTCATCCTACCTTATAGAGCAAAAAATGATCTTTGCATATGTAACCTTTGTTACTGATAAATATTTTTTGGCGCATTACTTTTATCCAAAATTCAACAACATGTTTGGTAGAGGTTCAAAATTATACAGCATATTGTTTTTAAAATGTCCACGTTGTCATGACGGAGCATTTTTAGAAGCCAACCCATATCACCTAAAACGTTTCAATAAAGTAAGAAAAAGATGTCCCTCATGTCGATTAAAATATAGTATAGAGCCCAGTTTTTATTATGGTTCAATATATGTTTCATATGCAGTTGGTATCGCGATAAGTGCTGCTGTTTTTACCTTAATACAACTGCTTGGGTTAGATTTGACCCCAATACACATCTTTATTAGTATTGTTGTTACCTTAATACTTTTAATGCCATACATTGGAGCGATTTCAAAATTGATTTGGGCCAATTTCTTCTTTACCTACGATGCATCTATTCCCAAAGCTAAACAAGATTCTAAATGATTCAGGAACTAAAAAACAGTTACGGGCGCCAGTTTGAAAATGCTTTGATAAACGACATACTACAAGTCGGAACTTTTAGAGAAGTTCCTGCTGGATATAAGTTGATTGAAATTGGAGATTATATCAAAGGAATGCC
This sequence comes from Aquimarina spinulae, assembly GCF_943373825.1. Classification (NCBI taxonomy): domain Bacteria; kingdom Pseudomonadati; phylum Bacteroidota; class Flavobacteriia; order Flavobacteriales; family Flavobacteriaceae; genus Aquimarina; species Aquimarina spinulae. Next base: position 225,603 of record NZ_CALSBP010000002.1, read on the forward strand.
ATTACTAGTATCGGGAGCAATAAAAGTATTTAGAGAAGATAAAGAAGGAGACGAATTGTTATTATATTATTTAGAACAAGGAGACACCTGTTCGATGACAATGACTTGTTGTATTGGCCAAACTCGAAGTGAAATTAGAGCAATAGCAGAAGTAGATACAAAACTTATCATGATTCCTATTCGAAAAATGGAAGAATGGACGGCCAAGTACAAATCCTGGAGGAATTTTGTGTTTGAAAGCTATCATAACCGATTAAATGAACTTCTTATTACTTTAGATAGTATAGCTTTTGATAGAATGGATGAACGCCTGGTGAATTACCTGAAGGAAAAAGCTCGAGTTAATAACGAATATATTATTCGTAATACACATCAGGAAATTGCACAAGAGTTACATAGTTCTAGAGTAGTGATATCTCGCTTATTAAAAAAACTCGAACAAATAGATAAAATAGAATTACATAGGAATTATATCAAAATTCTTGATTTATAAAAGCTCTGTAACCAATGTTACTGATTATAGATTTATGTTCTACTATTTTTAGTTATAAATTCACATATACATGTTAAAGCGATATTTTCCTGTTTTTCAATGGCTTCCTGATTATAAAAAAAAGTTTTTATCGGGAGACATTGCAGCAGGCTTAACTGTAGGGATAATGTTAATTCCGCAAGGAATGGCATACGCCATGATTGCAGGTCTTCCTCCTGTATTTGGGCTATATGCCGCATTGATTCCACAAGTGGTGTATGCTATTATGGGTACCTCGCGACAATTGGCAGTAGGCCCCGTAGCCATGGATTCTCTTCTTGTAGCATCGGGATTGGGAGCACTATCACTTTCGGGTATTGAAGAATATGTAACGATGGCAATCTTTCTCTCTCTTTTCATGGGAAGTATTCAGTTTATTTTGGGGATATTAAAGATGGGATTTTTGGTAAACTTCTTATCCAAGCCAGTTATAAGTGGTTTTACGTCTGCTGCTGCAATTATCATTGGACTTAGCCAATTAAAACATGTATTAGGAGCAGAAATCGAGCGTAGTAATCAAGTCCATATCTTGTTACACAATGCATTCAAAACCATAGATCAAACTAATTTTTTAACTCTGGGTATTGGTATTCTTGCCATTGTAGTTATCAAAATCATAAAAAAAATAAATCCAAAAATTCCTGCAGCGTTAATTGTAGTTATTCTTGGAATCGTTGGGGTTTATACTTCTGGTATAGATGATCTGGGGGTGAAAATTGTAGGTGCGATACCAAAGGGGTTACCCGAATTTGAGATACCCATTGTTGAGTATTCCAGAATTTCGGAGCTTGTGCCCATTGCTCTTACTTTGGCCCTTATTGCTTTTATGGAAGCTATTTCTGTAGCCAAAGCTGTAGAAGAAAAACATACAGAGTATGAGGTTGATCCTAATCAGGAATTAATAGCTTTGGGAGCGTCTAATATTATCGGTTCCTTATTTCAATCTTATCCAACAACAGGTGGCTTCTCCAGAACAGCAGTTAATGATCAGGCTGGTGCAAAAACAGGTATAGCTCCAATCATAAGTGCAGTCGTAGTTGGATTAACCTTATTATTCCTTACTCCTCTTTTTTATTTTTTGCCCAACGCGATTCTGGCAGCTATAATTATGGTAGCGGTATTTGGATTGATCGATATAAAATATCCTGTGGTACTTTTTAAAAACAGAAAAGATGAATTTGGTCTTCTCCTTCTCACCTTTTTGATTACTCTTATTATTGGTATTAAAGAAGGAATATTATCAGGAGTACTGTTTTCTTTATTGATATTAGTGTATAGAACTTCAAAGCCTCACATTGCAGTTTTGGGGAAAATAAAAGGAACCAATTACTTCAAAAACATTACTCGTTTTAGTAATGATATTGAAATACAACCATATATTTTGATTATTCGTTTTGATGCTCAACTGTACTTCGGAAATAAAGATTATTTCAAAAAAGAACTCTATAAACAGGTTGATTTAAAAGGAAAAGAGCTTAATACCATTATCCTTAATGCAGAAGCCATAAATTATATCGACAGTAGTGCTGCACATGTACTCAAACAACTTGTCAAAGAGCTCAAAAATAAAGGTATTCAGTTTATTATTGCCGGAGCCATAGGACCAACGAGGGATATTATATTTAGCAGTGGTCTTATCGATACTATAGGTACAGAAAATCTTTTTGTAAAAGTTTATGAAGCATATGATCACTGTAATAATGCAAGTAAAAAAACAGCCATACAAGAAAAGATTTCTCTTCAAACTAAAAAAACACCTTCTGTAACATAAGTAACTGTAGAAGAATAACATCCATACTATCTTTATACTATTAAACCTTTTAAAAGTAAATACTTATGAAAATAGAACAGATTTATACGGGCTGTTTGGCCCACGCTGCTTACTATATAGAGAATAATGGAGAAGCTGCAGTTTTTGATCCTCTTAGAGAAGTACACCCCTATATCGATCGTGCAAAAGAGGATAACGCAACAATAAAATATGTATTCGAAACCCATTTTCATGCAGATTTTGTGAGTGGGCATCTTGACTTAAGTAAAAAAACAGGAGCAGAAATTGTTTTTGGTCCCAGTGCAAAACCTGGATATCATGCTACCATTGCAGAAGATGGGCAGATTTTTGAAATTGGAGAGTATAAGATAAAAGTAATTCATACTCCGGGTCATACTATGGAGAGTACCACATACTTGCTTATCGATGATCAAGGAAAAGAGCATGGGATTATTACCGGAGATACATTATTTATAGGTGATGTAGGACGGCCTGACCTAGCTCAGCATGTTGTATCTGAGTTAACTGAAGAAAAATTGGCTGGTCATTTATATGATTCTCTTCGCAATAAAATCATGCCTCTAAGTGATGACTTGATAGTGTATCCTAATCATGGGGCCGGTTCTGCCTGTGGTAAAATGATGAGCACAGAAACTATTGATACTCTCGGACATCAGAAAAAAGTGAATTATGCTTTACGCGAAGACATGACAAAAGAAGAATTTATTGATGCTTTACTTACCGGATTAACTGCTCCTCCTGGGTATTTCCCTCAAAATGTTTTAATGAATATCAAAGGGTATGATAGCCTTGATGAAGTAATGGATCGAGCAATACGACCTTTACTTCCTGATGCTTTCGAAGTAGTGGCCACCGAAACAGATGCATTAATGCTTGATACCAGAAATGCAGAAGATTTTACTAAAGGGTTCATTCCTAATAGTATTAATATAGGTCTGGAAGGAAGTTTTGCCCAATGGGTGGGAGAAATGATTCCCGATGTGAAACAAAAAACACTACTTATTACCTATCCAGGAAAGGAAAAGGAAGCAATCACCAGATTATCAAGAGTAGGATATGATAATACCATAGGGTACCTTACTAATGGTTTTGATTCATGGAAAGATGCTAAAAAAGAGTTCGAAATTTCAAAGAGAATCACTGCCAATGAATTTGAAAAATCCTATACTAAAGAAAAGCCTTTGGTTTTTGATATTCGTAAAAAAAGTGAGTACGATTCAGAACACATTATTGATGCGATAAATATTCCCTTAAACGAAATTAATAAGCATTTGGCAAAGTTTCCCAAAGACAAACCCTTTGTACTATACTGTGCGGGAGGATACAGAAGCATGATAGCTTCCTCTATTTTAAAACAAAGAGGTTGGAATCAATTCGTTGATGTAATCGGTGGATTTGCAGAAATTGCAAAAACTGATGTTCCAAAATCAGAATATATCTGCCCGACTACAATGCTTTAATGTATAGAAGTTAGAAGTAAAACATCTGAATTTAAAATAAACAGATTCGGATGTTTACTTTTTAATGTATTGTTCTAATTTAAGTTACTATCCATATAAAACAAAAGTTATTATAAAATGACTACTTTAATATACTCCAGCTATGATGTCAATTCTTAAGACTCTTTTCAAAACACAAAATCGACAAACGGATGCCATCACCAAAATTGACGCCCTTGATTTCAAAAAAGTTATCTCAGGGAAAAAGGATCTACAATTAGTAGACGTAAGAACATCGTATGAATATAACATCAAACATATTAATGGTGCTATCAATATTGACTTTTTTAAACAAACAACATTCAAATCTTCGTTCAATGAATTTGATAAAGATGAGTCTTTATATGTATACTGCCGAAGTGGAAATCGAAGTAAGAAAGCAGCAATACTATTAGCCAAAACAGGGTTTAAAAATATTATAGACCTAAAAGGTGGGTATATCGCTTGGGAAAAATGCAAAAACTAACACACCAAAACGTTGATTTAATAGCATAAAACCATCGATTTTTTTGTTTGTGTAACCAAAGTTACCATAATAATAAATTATTGAAAGTACTTTTAATATCCTAATACAAAGAAGACATAAATGAAATCACATTATCAAATTGTCATTATAGGAGGCGGTACTGCAGGAATTATGACCGCTGCTCGTTTACTCAAAAAAGATAGTCGATTAGATATTGCAATTATAGAACCCGCAGATACACATTACTATCAACCCGCCTGGACTTTGGTAGGTGCAGGGGCGTATTCATATAAAAAAACTGCAAAGTCTATGGTATCTGTAATGCCTAAGAAGGTAAACTGGATTAAGGATTTTGCTTCTTCTTTTGATCCAGAAAATAATGCTGTATCTACACAATCCAATGGAAATATAACATATGATTATTTGGTAGTTGCTCCTGGATTAGTAATGGAACCATCGATGATAGAAGGGCTTCAGGAGGCATTAGACAAAGGTGTTGTTTGTAGTAATTATACGAATCCTAAACACACCTGGGAAGTTCTTAAAAATTTTAAAGGAGGGAATGCTATTTTTACTCAACCAACAACTCCTATTAAATGTGGAGGTGCTCCTCAAAAAATTGCTTACCTGGCAGCAGATTATTTTAGAAAAAAGAGGCTTGCACATACATCAAATGTAATTTTTGCGACTCCTGGTTCTGTTATTTTTGGAGTAAAACCAATTCGTGAGACCTTAATGAAAGTTATAGGTAGATATGGTATTCATTTTAAACCTTTCTATGCTCCTCATAAAATAGATGCTGAAAATAAGTTTATCTATTTCAGACATGTAGCTCCAGAAGAAAACAAATGTGTTATTAATGAAGATACTACAATTGGAGAAGTTTCTACAGATGATAATATCATTAAACTTCCGTTTGATATGTTACATATTGCTCCTCCACAAGCTGCACCAAAATTTGTAAGAACCTCTTCTTTGGTTAATGATGCTGGATGGCTTGATGTAGATCATCATTCTCTACAACATAATACATATCCTAACATATTTGGATTAGGAGATGTGGCTGCACTTCCTACGGCAAAAACTGGTGCCGCCATACGAAAACAAGCACCAGTTGTAGTGGATAATATTTTAAAACTAATTAAACACCAAGAAGCCAATAATAAAACATATAACGGGTACTCTTCTTGTCCTTTGGTTACAGGATATGGAAAAATGACATTAGCAGAGTTTGATTACGATAGTAATTTTACTCCTGATCCCAAATTAAAACGAATGCTGGTCTTTAATAGTGCTAAAGAACACTTGAGGTTATATATATTCAAAAAAGTCATGTTACCCTATCTCTATTGGAATAAGATGATGAAAGGAAAAGATGTATAAGCTGTATCAACTAGTTCTTTTTACGGTGCAACTGGTTGATATATTTTCCTACAACGATAGCAGTAACAATCACCAAATAAAATTGCCCGATTAACCCAATAAGTATAGCTGCTTTTTTAGATAAACTCGTTACCGGAACTATATCCCCATAACCAATAGTTAACATCGTGATATAACTGTAATACATTAGTTCTTCTGTGATCATCTCTGGATTGGCACTACTAATCATCAACCCTTTAAACGAACCATGATCTGCCATTTCTATACTTATGCAAATAAAAAAACCAATAAGTCCTAATGAAACATAACCGCTTATCAGACCTAAGATCACATTTTTATTGACAAATTCGGCTTTCCAAACTTGTTTTATAATTTCAAAGGTAACCACCACATAAAACAAAAAATAAGTGATCATTCTTATAAAATTGAAAAACTTCTCACTCCTGTTTTCCAATAGGCTCGAACCAAAAACAACACCAGAAACAAGCAATAACACAACAAAAAACCACATCAGGTTTTTCTTTGTCGACAGTAACAAAATACCAGCCAAAAGGTTAATCAAAAACAAAATAGGAGATACAATATTCTCGAATAAAACAGATGGAACTATTAATGATCCAAAAAGAATTGTAACCTGACTAAAAAAGAAAATCTCAAAACGATATGGGTATAACTTTTCTATCATACTTTATTTAAGAAGTTCTTCATTAAAAGTATACTCTTTATACTCTATCTTATACAACACACTATAAAACGCAGGAATAAATAACAATGTGATTATTGTACCAAATAGCAATCCTATCATAATGGTAACTGCCATAGGTTCCCACATCTCTCCTCCTCCCAGGTATAGTGGTATCAACCCTAATACTGTTGTAAATGTTGCTAGCAAAATTGGTCTAAAACGTTGTAAACATGCTGCTATGATGGCATCTTGTGGCTTTCGGCGAAGTTCATTTTCTTCAATCTCTATCCTATCAATCAATACGATTGCATTATTGATTACTATTCCGGCCAATGATATTACACCCAGGAATGCCATAAATCCAAAAGGAACACCAAATATCAATAACCCTATCACCATACCGATCACTCCTAAAGGAATTGTTGTAACAATCATTGTCATTTTTCTAAAAGAATTGAACTGTATAATTAGCAGCATTACAATAATGAATGCAGATAGTGGTAAATAATTGGCTACAGCTCCCATATTCTCTGCACTATTCTCGGCATCACCACCTAGTTTATATGTATATTCCTCTCCCCACTTTGATTGTTCCTCAGCAAGCCAGGGTTTCATAATTTTAGTAATCTCAGAAGCATTTCCATCTTCTGTTAATTCACTAGATACGTTAATAGTACGGGTGAGATCTAATCTCTTGATTTTAGAATATTGCCATTGCGGAATAATATTAGCTACCTGTAATAAAGGAACACTTTTTCCCGAGTTTTGTCCGTATATATTTAATGTTTCTAAAGAAGCCAGTGATTGCTGTTTTCCTTGATTACTGGTCATTATTATAGGAATAGACTTATCATTCTCTCTAAACTCTCCTGCCCGAAAACCATCTAAAACGGTTTGTAATGATACAGCCACATCCTGATTTGTAATTCCTGCTGCTTGTGCCTTATTTTGATCGATATCAATTACAAACTTCTTGCCCTTTGGGCCCCAATCATCTTTGATATTTTTGGTTCCCGTAATGCTAAACAGTTTGATTTTTATCTCTTCTGATATACTAGCCAGTTTATCCGGATTATCACCAGATACTTTTATTTCAATTGGAGTGCCTCCTCCTCCTGATCCTAAGAATCCTACTTTAATATCGGCATTAGGAAAGGTATCGAAACAAAATGCATCAATTTGTTTTACCATATCAGAATTCACTAAAAAAGATGAGGTATTCACCAGGATATGAGCATAATTCGAGTTAGGTTCATCTGCATTATATCCAAGATCATAGGATGATGGGCCTTCGCCAATATAGGATGACCAATCAACGATCCCCTCTGGCCTTTCTGAAGTTACTTTTAATGCTTTGGTTATATAATTCTCGATGGCCAATACTGTTGCTGTAGTGCTTTCGATTTTAGTTCCTTGAGGTAAATTGATATCAATCGTAATCATATTACGATCACTATCGGGGAAAAATACGAATGCTAGTTTTGTAAACCCATAAATCGATAAAAAGAATAAAGCTACTATACCAATTAAAACGGATTTTTTCCAGGATAATGCTAATAAAATAAGGTCTTTATATTTAGCTTTTAAACTATTGATCATTCTGTCTAAAAATCCAGCTTTTCCATCCTCTCTCTTTTTGATTTTAAGAAAGAATACACAAAACAAAGTGATGATACTTAATGAGATTATCCATGAGGATAATAATGCAATGGTGATAACTACGAAAATAGGTCCCATAATATCCCCCATTACAGATTCTGCCATAAAGAAAGCAAGAAATGCAGCCGACGTTGTTAATGTAGAAATTAGTAGTGGCATAAATAGTTCTGCACAAGAATCAATAGCAGCTTTTTTTACATCGATACCATCTTCCATTTTTACCATAATGGATTCTGCAACCACAATAGCATTATCGACCATCATACCTAATGCCATAATTAAGGCTGCCAGGGTAATTTGGTTAAGTCCTACATCGATAAGCCCCATGACCATTAAAGTGGTAATGGTTACAATAGGAATCAAACTGGCAATCACCATCCCAGTACGGAACCCTAAAAAGATTAACATCACTGCCAATACTATTGCAATAGATTGTAATAGGTTCCCGAGAAAATCATTGATTTTAAGATCAATATACTGATCTATTGATGCCAACCTGGCTACTTCTAATCCTACAGGAAGTTTTTCTTGCCATTTGGACAACAGTACATCTATTTCTTCTCCTAGTTTGATGATATTTCTTCCTTCTTTTAAAGATATATGAAGAGAAACTGCATCTTTACCATTAATACGTACTTTTTGTTTTGGAGGATTGATATATCCTTTTTCTATAGTCGTGATATCTCCTAAAGTAACCACCTGACCATTTTGACCAATAGGAATCAGCATATTTCGGATATCTGCAATAGCATTAAAATTACCTGTGGGTTCTAATATAATACGCTCTTCTTCGATATTAACTTCTCCTCCAGAATTTAAAATATTAGTGCTACTTATAATCCCTTGTAAACTGCTAGAAGTTAGTCCATATGCTTTAAGTTTTGCATTGTCAAATTTGACAAAAACACGTTCTTCCTGGGCTCCATTAATTTCTACTTTTGCAGCATCTTCGAGTTTGATCAAATCATCACGAAGATCGTCTGCTTTTTCTTTCATCGCCGCATACGAATATCCATCACTGGTAATCCCAACCGCAATCCCAAATACCTCTCCTATTCCATCATCATTGAGTTGTGGAATGACATTATTAGGCAATCCCTGAATAGCGTCTAATTTTCGGCGTAATCTATCCCAAACAGGTTGTAACTCTTCTGGGGTGACTTCCATTTTTAGTTCTACATTCACTACAGATAATCCTGTACGAGAAGTACTTGTCACCTTTTTTAGTTCTGGTAATTCCTGAGCTATTTTTTCAACTTTATCAGTGACCAGCTCTTCTACACGTTCTGGACTCGCTCCTGGAAATGAGGAAACAATAGAGGCTACTCGTATGGTATAGGGAGGCATACTATCCCGAGAAAGAGAAGCATAAAATACCATCCCCATAATCATCACTACTGCAAGAATACTTAACGCAACCCGGTTTTTCTCTATAGAAAATTTAGCAAAATTCATAGTTGATTCTTTTGATATCGATTATTGTAATTTTACCTTTTGACCATCCAACAAGGTTTGTAGTCCTGCTGTAGCTATTTTTTGCCCTTCAGTAAGTCCGCTTTTAATTTTAAAACCACCAGTTGTAAGTTCCCCTATTTCTATACGATGTTTCTTTGCAATTCCTGTGGTTCCATCTTCAGATTCGATAAGGAATACAAAATTACCGTCGCCATCTTCACCTACAGATTTTACAGGAATAACAAGTGCTGTATCATTTTTGGTTTGAGTATCTACAAAATTAAAAGTCACATTTGCTGTCATCCCGGGTTTAATATCTTCTGTTGCATCAGCAATATCAATTTTCACAGGATATGTTGCAGAGCCCTCATTTACAATAGGTGAAATTTCGATAATAGTGCCTTTAAATTTTTTTCCTGTTAAAGCAGAGAAAGAAATCTCTGGATTCATTCCTAATTGTACTTTATTAATTACATTTTCGGGTAACCCAACTTCTATATTGGTTTGATCTCCTGCATTTAATATCGCAATCACCTGTCCTGCACTTACATTTTCATTAAGTTGACTATTCTTTGCGGCAATAATACCTGCTTTAGGAGCTTTGATATATCCGTAACTAATCTGTGATTGCTGTATACTTTTATTACGTTTTGCAGACTCATATTGATCCAATGCGTTTTGATATGAATTTTTTGCTGCTTCATAATCACTCAAAGAATTGCTTCCTTTTTCATACAAAGACTTGATACGGTCTAAACTAGATTTTGCGGTATTCATTGCAGACTTCGCACTGTTTAGTGCAGAGATCGATTGTTCATACGCCAGATTAGCCTGTACATTGTCTAGTTTCGCAATAAGATCTCCTTTATTTACCTTCTGCCCAACTTTGATATTTAGTGCCGTAATTATCCCATTACTCCTAAAACTTAATTCAATCTCATCACCTGCTTTGGCAATACCACTAAAAGTTCTGATTTTCTGGGCATCAGAACTACCTACAACTTGAAATTGTACAGGGCGCAGTATTTCTTTTTTTACTACTTCTTTATCTTTGCAGGCATTTAACATCAAAGATGTAAGTACTGCTAGTATTATGTATTTAGTGAGTTTCATTCTTGATGGTGTATTAGTCTGTTATCGTTTTATAATTAGTCCCTACTTAATATAAATTCATTTACTCTTCGAATAAAATCCTGATTACTCGCCTCTGTATTCATTAAAAAGAAATAACCAATAGCTCTTTCTAACTGCATAGAAGTTAATAAATAATTGTAATTAGCGGTTGCACTAGCTAATTGTGTTTGTAAGTAATTGGTTTGTGCGTCAATCAATTGAATAAGGGGTACAGCTCCTTCTGCATATGCATTTTGTGTGAGATCCAGGCTCTCTCTTGCAGCTTCTTCTGAAACCTTGGATATTTCGATATTGGCAATTTGATTGATCATATCTAATAAAATATCATTTACGTTTTTTTCAATAGTAAGCTCCACATTTCCTTTTTGTATCAGTAACTGATCTTCCTGAATCCTTGCAGTTTGCCTATTGATATTTCGTTGGTTTTGTTTAAAAATAGGTAGTGATACATTTACCCCTACGTTGTATGTACCGTCAGGTACAGTAGGGATTCCTGCAGGTACTGTAGATCCTTTACCTGATTCTGAAATAGCGAGGCTATATTTACCTTGCAATGCCACTGTAGGAATAAATCGTCCTGTATTGTTTAATCTATAGTTTCTTTGGGTGGCTTCAACATTATAATTGATGTTTTTTAATTCGGGAGCGTTCTTCTTTGCTTCTTCAACCAAAAAGTCAATCAATGCTGGCCTCAGTTTTGGATCATCAAGAATCTCTAAAAAGTCTTCATATTTATAATTCTTAAATAGCCCCTGCGATATTTCTGCATCATCAATATCAATTTCTGTTGAAATGGAATTATTCATTAATTGGTTTATGGTATTAAACGCCTGTTGCATTTGATTACCTGCATCAATCAAACTCTGAGTGTTTTGTGCTAACTGACTTTTAAAACGTAATACATCTGATTTTCCTGACTCACCTGCCGTAAAGTTTTGATCTGCCAGTTCCAGGTTCTTTTTGGTGACTTGCAGGTTTTGATTCTGAATCTGTAAATTAGTTTTCAGAATTAAAGCATTAAAATATGCTACCGCAGCATTAAGAATTGCATCTAATTCGGCCGCATTATAGGTTTCTTGCTGTGCTTTTTGCAAATTCTCCTGAATCGTAATATTCGCCCCTGCACTTTCAGAATAAATCACTTGCTCCAGAGCTATATTTCCGGAGGTTGAAAATTCTGGGTTCGAACCATTAGAAATTTCTGCTACTTTAGGATCGAGATATACACCGGTAGCATTGGCAGTTATATTTGGCAAATAACTGCTTTTTGCCGTTTTTACATCCTGCGTGCTTAACTCAATATTTTTTCGTTCTGCATCAAGTGAAAGATTCTTCTCTACCACTCCTTTCATGATATCAAGAATCGAATAGGAAATATCTGATGTTACTCCTTTTTCTTCTCCTATAAAATCTGCTTTTCCTATAAGACTATAACGCAACGGGAATCCAATTTGTTTTGCGGTATTTGTATTTATCGAAAGTTTATTTTTGTACTCTACATACATCGGTAACTTAGATGGGTTTGTACCATTTATTATTGCTTCTACATTAAGAGCAATACGTCTAAAAAACTGATCTATATTGGTTTCGGGCTGATTAGAAGCCAAAATTCCTTTCTCAACATCTTCTTGGTTATAGGCAGAGAAAGATGGTAGTTTTTTTGAATTAACTGTAGTAATTAATTTAGAGAACTCATTATCACTTAAATAAAATCCTGCAGCTATATATACAGCATCTACACCATCTAAATCTGCTTCTATACTTCCTTTATCTTTAAGTGGAATTAATGAGTAAGAAGATTCCTTTTTAGAAAAAAAATCATCAAACAATGCTTTAACAGGTAATATATTTGTAATTACCTCATCGATTACAATACCCACTTTTTTATAGTCATATAGTGATTGAAAGACATCCAGATCTTTGGTATAAGAAAAAGGAGTAATGAGATAGGTAATATTATCGATCTCAGAAGTTTGCTGTCCTTCTGGTAAGTCATAGAAATCACCATTTACAGATCCAAAAACAATGGTAGGTTTTGGGTAGTTTTTTTCTTGATATAGCACAATAGTATTAACAACTCCAAAAGCCAGAATAATATCGGTATCGGTATCCAGGAGTGTTTGATAGTTTGTTTTTGCAGTGGCAACATTAAATCCATTTTCTAACACCTCTTTAAAAACAACAGTTGCATCACGTCCTACTACTGATTTAATTTCACTCTGTAGTTTTACTAATAAAGGTTGGGTTTCTTCTGATGACTTATCGGCAAGAATACCAATAGTTACTGTTTTCGAGATTTGCGAATACCCCAATAGGTTTATGAAAACAAGTAGAAATACTAACTTTAGTTTTTTCACACGTTTAAATTTTAGTAATTATTTGATAATAAATTAATTATAAAACTGAGAACCTGTGTAACCACTACGTTCTCTCATTAAAAATTTTAAACATATCATGAAAATATTTTTAAATTTTTTAATGTTCGTTTCATATACATAAGATGATGTGTAATTATAATTGACATAAGCTCATATTTACAAGCTTAGTGTATTCTTATTTCCAGCCTTTTCTGTTATATACGCTAGTGATGATTTTTCCATAGTTTTCTTTATGTATTTGGTATTGCTCCTTGGTCAGGATTTCTTTAACCTCATCATTTAACTGGATTACCATAGCATCAAATTTTGTTTTTTTCTCTGCTTCGGTATATCCTTTATCCTTATTTCCTATACGCCCCATTTTATTAGAATAATACAGGATAATACCATAATAGTCATTGCTTAAATCTTCTGAAAGCTTCATTTTATCTACTTGTTCTTTAAAAAAGAATTGCAGATTGTCTTTTTCACCAGAGGTAAATAGTTCTGTTTTATTTTTTTCTCCTGCTTGCTCTTTCTCTTTTTGTGTTTGTGCAGATACAGATATAAACATTAATAAAAGTATTGCAGTGATGGTAATTCTCATGATTTGTATTTTATTGGTTAATGTTATATTCTCTGAAAAAAGATTTTCAGGTTTATAAATTTAGGTTTTTTTAAGAACTATTCTAATGAATACGGCAATGTTTTGATTTTGGGGTTCGATAGCGCTAAAGCAGGTGTTTCTATTATAATTTCGTTTCTTATTTATAAATTTTGATTTAAAAGAATCTCTGGTTTTATAACTATGAGTTTACCCATTTCTTAAACTCTGTGGCTTTGGCTTTACTTACAACTATACGTTCTTTTGATACTGGGTTTATATTTATAATCAATTTTCCGTTGAAATAATGCTTAATATTAGAGATTGCATTTTTTTGAATTATAAATTGACGATTAACTCTATTAAAATTTTCAGGGTTTAATTCCTCTTCTATATCCTCAAGTTTCTTGTCTATAATATACATCTTATTTTCGGTAGTGACTGCTTTAACTACTCCTGTATCAATATAAAAATAGGCTATCCCTTCGGTATTAACGGGTATTAATTCATCTCTTTGATGCACCAAATATGTAGTTTTATATGATTTTGTTTTTGCCTGGAGTAATTGTAACATTCCACTCATTTGAGCATTCATAGCATCATTTTCTCCGGATTTAGTTTTAAACTTTTTCAACGCTTCTGCTAATTCTTCCTCATCTATAGGTTTAAGCAAATAGTCTATACTATTTACTTTAAATGCTTTGATAGCATATTGATCATAAGCTGTTGTAAAAATGATGGGGATTTTTATATCTATTTCATCAAAAATTTCAAAAGAAATTCCGTCTGCCAAGTGAATATCCATAAAAACTAATTCTGCCTGATTAGGGTCAGAAAAATAGTCAATTACAGATTTTACAGAGTCTAAAACTTTTAAAATCTCAATATCAGGATTAATAGAGTTGAGCAAAAAAGTAAGGTGCTCACTTGCTGCTATTTCGTCTTCTACTAGTACTACTTTCATATGGTTTAGCTTAAAGGTAGTGTTACACTAAATGTATTATTAGCATTACTAATACTAATGTGTTGTTTTTTCAGTAAAAAATATCGCTTATCTAAATTCATTAGTCCGTTACCGGTACTATCTACAAAAGAGGTTCTTGGTCTTATTATATTTTCGACACAAATCGCTTCTTCTTTACAAAAAACCCTGATTTCCAAAGGATTATCCTCTGAAATCTCATTGTGTTTTACTGCATTCTCTACTAATAATTGTAATGCTAATGGAGGCACCTCTTGTTGCAAATACATATCATCTATAGCAATATCAATTATAAATCGATCTCTATACCTGGCTTTTATTAAATGAATATAACTATTCAAAAATTTCAACTCTTCTTTTAAGGAAACTAAATCCTTATCCCCACTTTGCAAAATATATCTGTACATAAAAGATAGCTTGTTTACAAAGGTTGTGGCCTCTTTATTATCCCGAATAATTGAGTTTAAAGAATTTAAAGAGTTAAAAAGAAAATGAGGGTTGATTTGATTTTTTAATGCTGTTAATTCCTTTTGAAGATTTTGTTGTTTTAGTCTTTCATTTTCTAAAAGATCTTCTTGATGAAGGATCTGATATCTAAGAATTCTAGCGATAAAAAGAGTTATTAATAAAACAACAAAATAAATAAAATAGATCAACCCTTTCTCGGGTTCAGATAATGATTCTCTTACGAATAAAGGGTATACAATAAAAAATAATTGAACAACTCCTAAAAAAACAACTGCGTTAAGAACTATTGTTATACTACTTCTTAATAGGATAGAATACTCTGCATACTTATTTTTCCAATTGGCATTTAATTGAAGTATTAAAAACGAAAGTATGAAAATAAAAAGTACACGTATAATGATGTCTTTTATAGATACCTCGGCAAAAGATTCTATTAATTTATCTGTTAACTCAAATAATGACAACGTCCTTGGTAGGTTAACAAGTACAGAGACAAGCAGTGCTATCTTTAAAATTACAGTGTGTTTAACTTTTTTTAAGCCCAAGATGAATAGTAAAGTTCCTAATTTTTGATTTTTAAATTTACGGAAAATTAAGCTGAAAGGATATTCTAATTTCTGAAACATAATATTTAGTTCTCAATAGTTAAAGAAGAAGCCTCTGTATGGGAATTAGAGGCTTCTTCGAACGAAGTGAAGGTCTGGGGGTGATTAACTACTATACAGATCAAAACCCTGAGGTATATATGCCTTCACTTCTATATCATAGATAATCACTTCTTCCTCTCCTACATCGTGTATATCGATGGGTTCTATTAGCTTTTCTTTGGTTGTCCCAAACACATCTTCAAAACTCATCACCGGTTCTAGCTCTTTTTTTATCAATTCGTCGATTTCTTTGTTTAATTCCTCTTCAAGGATAGTTTCTGTTTTAATTTCTTTACTAAAAGATATATAGCTTTCTACTTTTTCTTTTCCAGAGGTTAATATCATTAATCCTCCTATAAGCATGGCTATTGTTATTATGTTGGATACTTTCATTTCTATTGTTTTTAATTATTACTTATTGAATAAGCTCTTTTACTATTTTTTTAGAAAAATCCTCAGATGTGGTACTCAAGGTTTCTGGGTTATCTAAAACGGTGGTAATCACAGAAAGTAATTGTTTTTCTTCGGGTAGAGAAAGGTCATACACCACTGTTTCTAGTATGTACTTTTTTCCTAAAGAGGTCACTGTTGTAATTGGATCTGATTGTATATATACAGTACCATAATATCTATAGAACCCTCCGTAATATCCTCGTCTATAAAATGTTGGGTAAGTATTTAATTGATATGTAGTACCCGTTGTAATGGTTTCTGTGTATTCCTGGCAATCTCTTAATACGGTCATTATTACCACATCTATTCCACTTTTCTTTAACTTTTCTTTTATTTCTTTTACTTGATCTTTACTCATTTCTTTTGTAGATATAGACTCAGGAAAAACCACAAAGCTTTCTACAGATTGATACCCTTTATGATTGAGAGTCGATACCATATCTTTTTCAAATCTGGTTCTTACAACTTCATTATCTGTTTTACTAACTACCATAATTTTTTTTTCTTTGATACCTGATGTTTTTACATCTTTCCATGAGTCTGTAACTTTCACAGCAGAACAACTAAACAAGAGTGTCATTCCCATCGTGATCCCTAATATTTTATTTATTATTTTCATGATTTATAAATTTTATGTTTCTATTTTATTAAATGAATAAAAAGGTGCTTTCATCATTCTCATAGCTGGAGATAAAATCTTTATGATTTTTATACCCTTCATTTTGTAAAATGCTATTCCAAATCTTTTTTGAAATGTTTCCTAAAATTGATTGTATTGTTTTCATCTTTTATATTTTATTATTCTATTATTAATCTTTTTCTGGTTTGTTTAATTTCTAATTGCCATACCTGCAGCAGTACCATATTCTTCTAGTGTATTATACATACTCTTTACCCATACTTTATATCTCTTGGCAAGTACAATCAAAAAATGAATGGTTCTATTCCTATTTGTTATTGTGTTTGCTGTATATCCACTTCTATGATTGTATACTACTCTTAGATTTGTTGTCTCCATGATTATCTTTTTTATTTTGTTTATAATTAGAGTTTTTCTTTATTTTCTTATACAAATGTACCTCGGGATCAGAGCAGAATTATTGACTTTTTAGGTGAAGCATCCAAAATCGAAAGTGAAATAACCCAATAGTACAGTGAGGTGTTTTTAAGTTGAAGACAAGGTTATTGCGTTTCTTTTTACCATATGATTTTAATATATCTATCCAATAAAAAAGATCCTTAACAGCTAGTTAAGGATCTTACACATAAGGAATACATTTTTTTACTTTTCTTCAGTTTTAAAATCATTTTCATTAGTGATCGATGATATCTGAACACCTATATCGGGTTCTGTATACATATTATCATTTGTATCATTTACTATTGCTTCATACGCACCAGTTGTTACTTCAAAATGAGTATATGTTTCTAAATCATCTTTTATACTTGTTCTTAAAAAAAAGCTTATTAAAATACCGGTTATAATGTATGCGCTTATTATTCTCATATTTTCTAAGTTTTAGATTATCAATTCGGGTTATACGATCAAAACTAATGCGTATTTCAAGTCTTTACCTGCTGTTTATAAGTGAAGTAACTATAATCAACAATGAAGCCTCTATATTCCTATTTGAAGTATTTATGAAAATAGAGAACTCCTCAAAATCTATGATCTCTATTTGTGATCAAAAACTACTTTTTTAACCTAAATCATGGTTAAGAGGTCATCGAATGATAACTAGGAACGTAAGTTCGATGTAAGTCTGGAGGGCTATAAAAACCGTCAAATCGAGTGATTTTTCGAAATGCAATGAAGAAAAATTGTATCGAGCTTAGATTTTTGTTGGAAAACAGCTTGTTCTCGATACTTTTTCTTGTCTTAGCAAGCCAAGAAAATACTCGAACTGACGGGCATTTTACTACTTCGAACTCAGGTCAGAATTAAAAATTACAGATACTACATCGGTATATAATACATGTCATACAAAACACCCTTTGTTGATTTCAACAAAGGGTGTTTTTAATAAAAAACTATACCTAAACCTCTTACCTCAACCGTCTTTTCTTACTAAGATCATATTCGTTACGTTCGTTTCTATCGTCATAACGCTCTCTTCTATCCTCTCGTCTTTCACGATTATCTTCTGCTAGTTCTCTTTTTGTTGCCATAATATCTTCATTAAGAGATTGTACAAATTCTTGGATCAGTTTTTTATTCGCAATTGATTTCTCTATCATTTCGGGATCAAATGAAAAGTTAAATGTTTTTAGTTTTTTCAGTAATGATGCCTGATATTCTGCCCGTGCAATTTGTGCCTTAAAATCTCGGATATCATCCCTCCTATCTCTTTTATCATCTCGTTTATTGGCTTGATCCCTCGCCAAATCTTTTTGATCATCACGTCGATCATATCTACCTCTGTTGCTGTCATCTCTATCTTTTCTAATCTCTCTTCTATCTGATCTAATTTCTGCCGAGCTTTGAGCAATCTCTATTCTTGCTTGTTTTGCTTTGGCCTCACTCTGCTTTACCTCCCTTATCATATCGGTAATAACATCTTGTTTCAGCATATTAGTTTTTGATAGATCATGGATATCAAACGCTTTTTTAAATGCTACTATTTTTAGCTGTAAAGCTTTCAATTCTTTAATATCTCTTTCCAGGTTTCTTTTTCCTTCAGCAATCTGTCTTGTATTTTGGATAGCTTCTTTTGCGTTCTGCGCATTCACACTACTACTTACAAGTAATAGGACTAGTATTAGATTGTTAATCGTTTTCATCGGTTTTATAAGATTTAAAGTTGTATTTATTTATTTTCTTTATGTACATGAACCACCTCATAAGCTGTATTACCATCAAAGGTGGATACTCTTTTGTATAAAATATTATTGTAGTCATAGAATATTTTACCATCGATTACTACTTCTTCTGCATCTTTATGAATAGTTGTCAAAAGTGTTCCTACAGGAGGCTGGGTTACTTCATATTTTTGTTCTTCAGAAGAAGACTCATTAGTATCTACATAATATACTCCGGAGTGATAGTAATATATCGATGGTCCTACCATCACTTGTGTATAACCTGTAGGTAAAACAGTTATTCTAAACCCAACCGGAGGCAATACTGTTACATATGCATCATTATACACTGTATAGTAGATACCAGCATAATAGAAATATGGCAAACCACGATATACTACACGAACATGGTGTCTGGGTAATGTTCTGATAACTCTATGGTGTCTTGGATACCTGTAATGTGGACTCCTGTGAATGGGTTGTGTTCTGTATCGATCTCCTCTGTAATGATTCGTTCCTACAGATCGTTTGGTATTATAATTACGATGCGTATTAGTCCCTCTGTTCCTTTGACCTTCATTTCTTTGTGCCTGAATCGTATCTGTACCGAGAAATGAAACAAGGATCAAAATAATTCCTGTAATTCTGTATATAGTTTTCATATGATTTGTTTTTATAGTTAATCTCTTGGATTTCTTTGTACAAATGTATCTGCAATCCATACGGTTTTATACCGATTATATATTGAAACGGGTAAATTTGAAGGTGAAACGAACTAATCCTGAAGTGAACTTTATAGTACTAAAAATTATACCTAATCTTTTTGTATTTTCGTGACACTATCAAAATAGTATATGAATGAATCCTAAATGGCTAAACACAGTCTCTACATTTACATTAGGATGGATTATTTCTTCACTTATTTGGGAGATCATAAGAGGATTTAGTATTAAATCGCATCTTAGACTATTAGATATTGAGTTTCCTATATTAACTATATTACCAATACTATTATTTATCTCGTTGTTTGCTGGTGTTACCTTTGGTAGTGTACAATATATTAATGAGCATTCTTTTAGAAAAAAAATGTCTTTTCGTGGGATACTTTTTAGAACCTTGATTAGTCATATTTTAATAATGCTGGTTATCTATTTACTGGTCTATATATCTTTAAGAATAACAGGATTTGATCCTAATCTATTATTTATTGATTTTTTAAAAAATCCACTTATCATTATTAATCTATTTTATTCGATATTAACCAATAGTATTATTGTAATTACTATACAAATCAATACAATATTAGGGAACGGAAATTTACTAAAATTAGTTACGGGTAAATTCCATAAACCACGAGAGGAATTTAGAGTTTTTATGTTTCTGGATCTAAAATCATCTACCTCTATTGCCGAAAAATTAGGTCATATAAAATACAGTAGATTTATACAGGATTGCTTTTTTGATCTATCGGTTATCGAAAAATATAAAGCCGAAGTATACCAATACGTAGGTGATGAGGTAGTCTTGACCTGGAAAATAAAAAAGAATCATTCTATTGATCACTGCCTGGATGCTTTCTTCGCATTTACCAATCAATTAAAAATAAGATCTGATTATTATCAATCTACCTATAATTGCGTTCCTTTTTTTAAAGCAGGAATGGATCTAGGTATGGTAACTGTGGTCGAGGTGGGTACATTAAAAAGAGAAATAGCATATCATGGGGATACGCTAAATACTGCTGCCAGAATCCAGGAACAATGCAAAGTCTTTGATAAAGCAATTTTAATTTCTGGTGCTATTCATGAATATGTACATCAAATACCGAAGTACAAATATGAAAAGATGAAAGAAACCACATTAAGAGGCAAAGAGAATTCGACTTCTATTTTTAGTGTATCAAAAAAAGGAAAAACAAATAAAATTAAACTATAACTGATGTTCTCTTTTTAGAGTATGCTACCCTGTCATTAATCATTTATGCTGCTGTTTTTTTGCAAATATCTTTGAAGCAGATTTACAGCTTTGGTTGCTATCTCAGCCTCTTCATTTTTGTTATATTTACTTATAAAACAATATTATGAAACCTATAACCATCATTACACTCTTCTTTACCATCATAAGCACTGCACAAGATCTTTCTAAGCTCTATGAAACAGTAAACCCGGCAGTAGTTGTAATTTTTACTCAAGAAGCAAAATTAGAATCAATCGGTAGTATCACCAAAACTGTTACTTCAGAGGGATTAGGTTCTGGCTTTATGATTTCAGAAACCGATATCATTACTGCTGCACATGTGGTTGATGCTGCAGAACAATTGAGAGTTAGATTTCTGGATGGTCAAATCATAGCTGCAAAAGTGATTTCTACATTCAAATCGGCAGATGTCGCTTTAATCAAATTAGATACTCCCAAAAGAAATGCTGTTACCGTAACTTTTGGAGATTCTGATCAAGTAAAAATAGGAGAACAGGTGTTTATTGTAGGGGCTCCTTTTGGATACGGCCATTCTCTATCTTCTGGTTATGTAAGCGGAATTATAAAAAATAAATTAGGTACCAATCCATTTACCAGTTCAGAATTTATTCAAACCGATGCGGCTATTAATACTGGTAATTCTGGTGGCCCTATGTTTAATATGAAAGGTGAGGTTATCGGTGTTGTAAGTCAGATACTAACCAAATCTGGTGGTTTTGAAGGTATTGGATTTGCGGCAACTGCCAATATTACCAAAAACCTAATGATGAATAATAAAACTCCCTGGTTGGGATTAGATGCATATCCTTTAACAGGAAAAACAAAACGATTACTAAATGTCCCTCAAAATAGTGGGTTACTAGTACAACGGGTTGTGTTTGGGTCTATACTATACAAAATGGGTTTACAGGGTGGTGATACAGAAGTTAGTATAGATGGTCAAAAATTAATTATTGGGGGAGATATTATTTTAGCATTTGATACTATAGAATTTGATCTTACCGATGAGGCTTTGGTTAGGCTTGGAGAGTTTGCCAAAAATCTAGCACCCGACAGCTCTTTTACGTTAAAAGTATTACGAAACGGAAAGATTATAGAATTAAAAAGGTAATTGCAGTGTTCTATTTATTATCTACCCATAGTAGCATAAGTTCACTCAAGAAATCTATCTAGTTAGATTATTTGATTGTTGCATCATAAAACGAATAAACAATAATGAAGTTAAATTACTATTCATTATTTTTAACCTAAAGGTGCATTATTAATTTTACTTAAGTCTTCTAACACATCAAAGATATGATCTGTTATTTCGGTGATACCAATTCTATTAAGTCTTTTAATATGCATTTCTCTATACTTCATTAGATACTCTTTATTTTTGAATAAATAAGTAGAGCCAAAATGTGGTGTTCCTTCTTCATGAGTCCATATTTTCCAAATAACACCTTCTTCTTCAGCAATACTTTTTGCTAAACTTGCATTACCTTCCATAAACTCCTGTGTTACAGGGCCATCATATTTTAAATGGAGATCCCAAATCTTTAGTATACTCATTGTTCCTATATTTTAATTATTATTTTATTGATTATGCTTCAACTTTATATAGCTTAGTATAGATAGTAAAGCAAAAAATACTGGATCAGACCAACCAAAACCGTAGAAAATACCAGTATAAATTGCATAAAGTGTTATAATTACTCCCAATATATTTGTCCATAATAAACTCGTTAAGATTTTTCTGGCATACACACTTTTTTCTTCTACATCTCTAAATAAAAGGCTAATAATTGCAATTCCTCCCAGAAAAATAGTAGTGTGTTGTGATAAAAAAACTGAGTATTTATCGTTCAATTCAAGTCCGTAATTTGGCCACAATAGGTTCGGAATAAAGAATAACCCCAGTCCAAAGATGGTATAAACTACGCCGTGAATGATTAAAAATGTTTTAGTACTCATATGGTATTTTTTTGTTTTACACTACAAAATTAAAGTATATAGTTTACTTTTGATACTTATTTACAAAAAGATACTAATTTCCTTTAGGAAACTATTAAATTATTTGACAATGAAAATACAGCAGGAAGAACCATTATCAAAAGAATGTATACAACAATTAAGAGCTATTAAAGACACTATGGAATTACTGTCTGGCAAATGGAAAATACAAATAATGGGTACATTACTTCGAGGCGGAACCATGCGATTTATGGAGTTAAAAAGGACCTTAAATGGAATAGCTCCAAAAAAATTATCAAATGATTTACAAGAACTCGAATTAAATAAGCTAATCACCCGAACAGTAAAAGATACTAAACCAATTACTGTTGAATACTCCTTAACAGAACACGGGAAAACGTTAGATAATTTAATAGTCGAAATTATAGACTGGGGGCTTAATCACAGAAAAGAGATTATCAAAAAATAGAATATTTAGTAGTCACAATATGTACTATTGTATTAATTCATTTTGGTTCACTATATTTTATTTAAATTTAATCTAAATAAACTTGCTTACTTAATTTCTAACATTTAGATTTGTCTTCTATTTATAATTAGTCTAAATTAACGTGAAATGAAAATGAATGTTCAAGTGATAGCTTTAATGACAGGTGCTATCCTAAGTATTGTAAGTTGTAGTAGTGATGATGATGCTCCAGCTAACGAAACTGTATCAAAATCTGCTGTAATAAAAAACTATGCTGATATCGTATATCAATCTTATAAAGATTCATACGACAAAGCTTTAGAAATGCAAACCGCTATTAATGCTTTTGCAGATAACCCCACAGAGAATGGATTTCAGGCTGCCAAAAACGCTTGGCTTGCAGCTAGAGAACCTTATGGTCAAACTGAAGCCTATCGAGAGTCAAACGGGCCAATAGATGAAGGAAAAACTGAAGGCCAACTTAACGCATGGCCTCTTGATGAAAATTACATAGACTATGTTCGTGATAATTCTGGAGGTGTTACCTCAGAAGGGCTTATCAACAATCCTTCTATAACAATAGATGAAACTGCACTAATTGGTTTAAATGAAGGAGCCGGTGGTAATGGTGTGCTTGATAAAAATATCAGTACCGGTTATCATGCTATAGAATTTTTACTTTGGGGTCAGGATTTTGCAGATCCATCTAACGGGTTACCTGGACAAAGAGCCTATACCGATTATGTAACCGGTAGTTCTGGTACGAATCAAAATCAAGACCGAAGAGGTACTTACCTTAAAGTAGTGACAAGTATTTTGGTTAAAGATCTTAAATCTCTTGTTGATACATGGGTAGAAGGCGGTGCATATAGAAATACGTTCCTGGCATTACCAGAAGATGAAGCCTTAAAAAATATGATGGCTGGTATCTTTTTTATGACAGGAGAAGAATTATCTACAGAAAGAATGGCTGTTGCTGTAGAACAAAATCAAGAAGATGAACACTCTTGCTTTTCTGATAATACACATAGAGATATCTATACCAATGCCAAAGGCGTAAACAATGTGCTTTTTGGAGAATATGGTACCATTAGCGGTCCATCACTATATGATCTGGTTAAACAAGCTGATTCCGGTCAGGCAGAAAAACTTAAAGTTGCTGCAACGTTATCAATATCAAGAATAAATACAATTCTTAGCAATATTAGTGACACCAAAAAGTTTGATCAACTTATAGAAGAAGAGACATTAACTTCTGGTGGTATTGTTATCCAAGCTGTTCTTGCATTAAGAGATCAGGCTAAAGAAATAAGTGCTTCGGTATCAAAATTAAACATTACATTATAAGAGCCACTCAATATTAATGCTATTGTTTTGAAAAGTGGAAAAGTCCCTCATGCATATGCATGGGGCTTTTCTTGTTAAAAAAACCACACCACCACTTTTATGAAAAAAAAGTTTTTATATTATATCCTTTTCAATTTTTCTTTACTATCAATTTTTGGATGTAGTGATGATGAATACACAGACCCTACTCCGACCAACCGAGCTGTTTATGAGGAAGGAGAAGAACTCTTGGCTGGTAGACTTACTATTAACTCACAAACCAGTAATGCTTTCGGAAGAGCAATCCCTGGCCTGTCTGACGAAGAACAAATCGCTTTTGGTATAGGCAATTCTTTATTTAATCAAGCATGGGTATCTTCTCCTGCATCTACTACAGCTAGAGATGGCCTAGGCCCCACATTTAATAGCAGAGCATGTACCAGTTGCCACAGTAAAGATGGTCGAGGGCTCCCAATTACAGATAATTTTTTAGGTTCAAATGGTTTTTTAATGCGAATAAGCATGCCAGGAACAGATGAAAATGGAGGCCCCAATCCTGTTACCAACTATGGAACTCAAATACAGGACAAAGCCAATAGTGGTATTTTGCATGAGGCAAAAATAAGAGCAACCTATGAAATTATAGAAGGGTCATATCCAGATGGAGAAACATATACGCTTCAAAAACCTATATATGAAATCTATGATGAGCAGTTTGGATCACTACAAGGTGTATTAACCTCTCCAAGAGTAGGTACTCAAACTATTGGAATGGGATTAATTGATGCTTTATCAGAGACTTCTATTTTGGCACATGCCGATGAAAATGATACCAACAACGACGGAATCTCTGGTAAACCTAACTATGTATGGGATGTAAAAGAAAATCAATTAAGACTTGGGAAATATGGTTGGAAAGCAAATCAGCCTTCTTTAGAACAACAAGTTTTTAGTGCATTTCATGGGGATATGGGGCTTACAACTTCCTTTCTACCAGAAAATAACTGTCCAACTCCCCAGATAGATTGTATAGATGCAGCTAATGGTGGAGAGCCAGAAGTAACAGATTTACAATTAGAAAGAGTTCTATTTTACCAAAGAACTTTAGGGGTTCCGATACGTAGAAATTTTGAAGATGAAAATGTATTAAAAGGTAAAGTGCTTTTTAATAATTTGCAATGTATATCGTGTCATCAAACCAAATACACAGCAGGTAATTCGCCATCTACGCCTTTAATCGAAGGTGTTGTATTCAATCCATATTCAGATTTTTTATTACATGACATGGGAGAAGCTTTGGCTGATAATAGATCGGACTTTAAAGCAAACGGAAGAGAATGGAGAACACAACCTCTTTGGGGTATAGGTCTAATCGAGACTATAAACAACCATACTTTTTTTCTTCATGATGGTCGTGCAAGAAATATTGAAGAGGCCATTTTATGGCATGGTGGAGAAGCTGAAAATAGTCTTAATGAATTTAAAAAATTACCTAAGTCACAAAGGCAAGAACTTATTGCATTTATAAACTCACTATAACAATGAAAATATATCTAAAAATAGCTAACACTATCACTATTATTCTTTCAGTTTTTGTTATCCTCTCTTGCAGTAGTGATGATAAGAACACGAATGGGAATCCTACTGGTAAATTTAATACTTCACAAATGTTATCCGATATCACTTCGGGTAGTATTCTGCCTTCTATATCATCATTTAAGGATAAAGTAATAGAACTAGAAGAAAGTGTATCTAATTTTGCTTCAGATCAATCTGAAGAAAAACTACTAATTGCACAAAACAAATGGAAAGAAGCTGCAAGATCTTATGCAAATATATATGTCTTTAATATCGGAAGACCCAAAGAACTATTCATGCACGAATTGTTATTTAACTGGCCTACGTTTACGGAAGCTATAGACAATTCGATCGCGCAAAATACCGAAATAATTGCAGAATCAATTAGTACCAGAGCCAAAGGACTTACAGGGATTGAATATTTGCTATTTGCAAACACAGGTACATCTAATGCCGATATAGTATCTCTCTTCTCCTCTACCCCAAGAAGAACCGAATACTTAACAAATATCACAACAAATCTTAAAGAAAAAGCGATTTTACTTTCAGAGGTATGGAATGAAAATGGGGAAAATTATTCGAACACTTTTATAACAAATACAGAAACCGGATTAAATGGTTCATTAAATATGATATTTAATGGCATGTTTAATGTTGCTGAAACTATTAAAAAAGCAAAATTAGGAAAACCAGCAGGCCTTGAAAACACATCAAGTACTAACCCACAGATTCTACAAGCTTTTAGAAGTGAAATCTCTCTTGACTTGATAGAGAACAATATCAAAACCATCGAAAATGTATATTTTACCTCTTCTGGATTAGGAATTTCTGACAATGTAGAATTTATTACCAAAAATTCGACTATTAATGATCGTATTAAAACTCAGTTTAATCTAATTTATACTGCCATAAACAAAATCACAATCCCTTTACATCTTGCTATAGATCAACAAAAACAAGCTGTAGAAGAAGTTTATACCGAAATCAAAACTCTAGTTGTATTATTAAATAACGATGTAGGAAGCACATTATCTATTATCATTACTCCTACAGATAATGATGGGGATTAACTCTCGTACCGAATATATATAAATAGGCAGGCCCTATTCTACGTATAGAATAAGGCCTGCCAAACTCAACCCACTAACTAAACTAATATATTACTAAAGCTTACTGCATTAGTTTCTTAGACAGTTCTTGTAACTGCTCAGATTTTTTCTGCATGTAATCATTTAGTTTTTTAACATCTTCCCCAGAAAGATTCCCCATTACTTCCTGAGCTTGTTGTCCTAATTTTTGTCCTTTTTCTCCAAGAGAAGCAAAAGCTGTCATATCCTTACTTTCTACAATCTTCTTATACTCTTCGATATAAGCTTCATAAGAATTCACATACTCCTGAACTTTATCATCGTTAAAATTAGGCACTCCGTTAGCAGATTGCGAAGAAGTTTTCTCTTCTGTTTTTTCTTCAACTTTTTCTACTTCGTCTTTAGAAACCGATGAATCCGATTTAGTTTCGTTTTTACATGATACCGCTAGTATCGCTATTACTAATGAAAGATTTAAGATTACTTTTTTCATGATTTATTTATGTGTTAATTATTTATGATTTTTATTCGTATTGACATCACAAATTTGATGCATTTGGAAGGGCTGCCAAACACCCTTTTCAGTGAAAAAAGAACACCCTGAAAACAGGGTATTCAAATAGTAGTCATATCTAATTTCTGAAATAGTAAGAAACAGAACTTTTAATCTCTTCTTTTATATTAGCTGTATATATTATACATTTATCATCTTACAACGTAAACCCCTCAATAAATTAAGATCTATGACGATACAAGATATGATCAACTGGTTTGCAAATAATCCAAATCTAATACTTGGGTATTTTGCTGTTATTATCGCTATATCTTTACTAGGGCTAATATTTGTAAATCAAAGAAATTTTCGATCTCCGATAAATTATTTTTATGGAATCTTAGTTTATGCAGTAACTATTCCTGGGTTGTTGGCTTTAATTATTGTTTTGTACAGTTTTTTCTTCTTAAAGATTAACCTGCTTCAAGTCAATATATTGGCCTATTTTGTTCCTGTTATTTCTATGTTTGTTACCTTATTTATTATTAATAAAACGGTACCTATGTCTAGAATTCCGGGTTTTGAAAAACTTTCAGGATTATTTATCATCGTTGCTATAACTTTTATCATTACTTATATATTGCAACGCATGTTTTTTGGAGTTTTTTTTGTTGGCAGATTTCAATATTTATTGGTATTCTTTCTTGCATTACTTCTGATTCTAAGAATCGCCTGGAAAAGAATTACAAAATAAAGAATCTTAAAGTTTCACCCGTAAGTAAACTTCTAAGTATTTGATTAGATACTGCCAGATGCTAAAACAAGTTTAGTAAAAGATTTGATGTAGATTAGTAGGTTACTACGAATTAAGCATAGTTGCCTTTATTTGCTTAACAATTTCGATATGATCTAGTCCAAAATCTTTCCAGGCAAGATTCAATTCTTTCATATCAAAATGTTTAACAATGGTACCATAATCAGCACGTTTTCCATCTACGGTAGGATAGCCAATTACATAAATACTATCTGCCAGTTCTACTGCTAATTCTATATCATGTGTAGAATAAATAATCGTATTAAATTCGTGTGTAGACGTAATTAGATTAAACGCATTTTTAACATCTTCAATATTTCCTACATCAAGACCCGAAAAAGGTTCGTCCAGAACCATATAATGACCAGAACATAGTATCTGTTCGATTATTGCTGTACGCTGTCTCTGCCCCCCAGATAACTCACAAGGATACTGGTCTTTTACTTTTTCTAAACCCCAATCCGACAGGTAACTCATTATTTTGGCATGCTTTTCTTCTTTAGAAATATCCTTTTTACGAAGCGCAAACAGTAATGCCTGATACACGGTTTTATTTCTAAACAAGGTGTATTTTTGATCTACAAAACCAATATCTCCTTCATGTACTTCTTTGGCATCATTTTCTGAATCTGTTTCTGTATCGGCAATCAGTATTTTTCCTGTAGTTGGTTTGATCAAGCCTGTCATTGCTCTAAACAATGTAGATTTACCTCTACCAGAACGCCCTACAAAAGCAATAACCTGACCTGTAATATTGTTTTCCCGAATAACATCTTTTTCTACAAAATTAACATCCTTTATTACAGTTTTATCACCATAGGCGACACTTAAGTTTTCTACATACAATAATGTATTATGCGTACTATAGTTCATTCTACTTATATTTTGGAGTATCTAAAAAAGGCTTTTCTCAAGTAATCTAAAACAAAATCTATCGACAGGCCTACTAATAATATTACTATTTGTAATGCTATAATTCTACCGTGATTCATAAATTTATCAGAGTTTTTGATTAAAAATCCTAAACCACCAGCTGCTACAAGGATTGATTCTACGGTTACCAACATCATCCAAACGATAGCCAGGTTTTGCCTGATTACCTCTATAACATGATCTATTCTTCCTTTTACAACAACTTCCCATAGTACTTCCCACCGATTACATTGTAAAGAACGCGCATGATCAAATTCTTCTTGTGGTATCGAGCTAATCATACTTAATAATGATGTGGTAAGATATGTAGTCATAAATACCACCAATACCCATACCTGCATGGTTCTGGCATCACTAATAAGGATCGCCAGGTAAAAAGATATACCCGTAAGTGGAAGATAACGTAGCTTACTTAATGTTTTTGCTATTGGTGTTACTACAGGAATTGTAGACAAATAGGTAACGATTAAAGAAATAATAACTGCTATAAGTATTGCTTTTATACAAAGTAATAGCGAGCTACCAATATGTACCACCAGTCCTTCATTATAAAGCTCTGTAAATCCTGTTAGTACTTGCTGTGGAGAAGGGAATAAATGTCTCTCTCCCATACTAGAAACAAACCAGAAAATCAACACTAATGCTACCCATATACCTATAATAAGTAATCGGCTATTTTTGCTAACCTTTTCGAACGGTTTAAATAAATACTTCATAATACACTGGTTAATAAAAAAGAAAGCCGTCTATATGTAAAATCAATATTTTACAAACATAAGACGGCTCTTATTAATTGGATGCCATAGTTATTTCAATAATGTAATAACTACTCGTCTGTTTTTGGCTCTACCGCTATTGGTAGTGTTTGTTTCAATTGGTTCATCTTCACCTTTTCCGATTACAGATTGGAAACGGGATTGAGGGATTCCTTTACTTCTTAAAAAGTTAACTACAGATTGTGCACGTCTTTGTGATAAATCATAATTAGATTCTGCAGAACCTGTATCATCGGTATGTCCTTCTAATCTAAGTTTCGTATCCTCTGCCTGAATAAGAAGATTATAAATGGTTTCTAAAGTATTTGCAGATGATCCCGAAATATTTGCACTTCCGGTATCAAAATTAATATTCCATTCTCCAGAAGCTAAAACTTCTTCGGCTTCTTTGGTATAATCTGGTTTGTAAGCAGAACCTGCATCAATATCATTAATATTTTTAATAAAATAAAGATTAACTGCTTCATCATAAGGCACAATCCTTTTTACAGATTCATTAAACCCAAATGGATTAAGTTCATTTAGATAAGAAGATACCTGATTGTAAACTGCCTTATATCGATTGGTTCCATCTGTAATACCATAATATTGCATTACATCTGCATAGTTAAATACTCGTGATCCTCCCATGTTATAATCGATACCATTTTTACTTCCTTTTTGGCCTTTAAACATATCATACCAATACTTTGGAGTTTCTAAATCATATGTTTTGGCAACTGCTTCAGATGCTCTAACTCTCCATTCGTCATATTGCTTCATTTGATTAGAAGCTGTTAACGCTGATTTTAAAATATTACTAACGATTTCGGGATGTTTTACCGACCATTCTTTTACAGCAATAACTGTAGTTGCCATTTGGTTGTTAAATTCTCGTGTAGATATAATATCTGTGAAACCGTTTAACTCATCAAAAACCATTTTATCTCCTGGTGTCCAGGTAGCACATCCATCAACTTTTTTATTAATTGTCTTCCCTGTTAGCTTTCCGTTTCTCACTTCTTTAAGAGGAACTGTCCACCCTGCTTTTTGAGATTTAATAAGTTCTTCTGCAGACTTAATATAGTCATCATCTTGTGAAGGATAAAAATTCACAGCATCAGGATCATAAGTAGTAACATCAGGATTTACTTTTAAACCATTAGCAAAGGCATAGTTTAGAGCAGTTACCCAATCTCCATCACCTAATACTGCAGATATCAAAGCTCCTTTCATACTTTTTGGATCAACTTTCCAGCTTGGTGGTCCAATAAGTTTATCTTCACCATAACTAAGTCCTACGGCACCAACTACCTGCACATGGTATTTATCTTTCCCAAATTTATCGTCTAAAGCCTGTTGCATGGTACTGATATAAAAAGGAGCACCATCTCCCATCATCATAATTGCAAATGCACTTTTATCTGCGTCTGGGAACTCTTCTCCTCTATCAAATTCTTCAATGAATTTCATTTGCATATTTCTCAATTCAGAAAGCCAATCCTGACGGATTATCTCTAAATTCACTCCGTTCTTCTCCATCAAAGAACCTTTGGTTGTTTTTGGTCCTCCGTTAGAAACGATAATACCAGATTGTGCATTCCAGGCATAGGCTGCCATTCTAACAAGAGGTTTATCCTTTACACTTTTTGAAAGGCTATTAGAAGGTAATTCTAGTTTTTCTGATGTAGTAACATTATCTACTTCATCTTTATTTATATTTAACTCATCTAATTGTTTTGCTTCTCCCACTCTTAAACCCGGAGCAAAATAATACACTGCACCTAAGATAGCTCCAAGTAAAATAATTACAATGATAAGCTCGGATAATGTAGTGAGTTTTTTTGTTCTTAAAATCTTACCCATTTTTTAATTTTTATTATAGTTTTTATTTCGGTTAGTTAGTCAAACATATTCCCAAAACCACCACTTGCTTCTTTATCTTCAGCGGTAAGTTTGTAGTTAGGGTTCTTATATTTTTCAGAATCAGGAATATAGTCTTTCCCTGTTTTAATATTATCTGCCAAAGTATCTAATTGCGAGTATAGCTCATCACTATCCATATCATACTTAGAAGTTAGCATATCGATATCTGTTAGATTTTCCTGAGTCTTTGCTATATCCATCGCAATAGTTTCTGTGATCACATCCAGTGCATATTCTAACTCCCAATCTTTGGTAAATAACATCGCTGATTTTGCTCCATCTGTTGCAGCTTTTGCAGATTTTGCAAATTGATATTCCTTTTCCAGCATTTTGATAGTTACTTCAAAATCAGAAATCTTAATATCTATTGCTGTACCGGCAAGCGTTAGTTTTCTATCCAGTTTACCCATTACATTAGCTCTACTACCATATTTTTGGATAAAACTTTTACTTTGTTTTAATTGATGAGCAACTTGCTGTGATTGTGATAATTTTTTTGCTAAAGCACTATGCAGCTCTACATATTCATCGGTATCTTTACCTGCACTACCTTTTTCAGACACTATCGCTTGCATTTTATTTCTGATCTTCTCTGCCTGTTTTTGTAATGTTACTACATGATCCTGAAATTCTTTAGATTCTTTTTCTGCTTTAGAAGCTTCAAGCTCCATATTACTTTTCAATGCTCTTATCTTAGCCTTAGAATCTTTAAAGACTTTTCTATTCATAAGCATTTTTTGTTTTTGCTCCTGCAATTCTCCGAAAGGGTCATGTTTTATCAAGGACTTATGAATTCCTCTTGTAACTCTACGTAAGAATTTTAATATCACTGGTAACATCATGATAAAAAATATCACGAATACGGCTACTCCTGCAAGTGCAATTACCTGTCCCAAAGCTGTAAATAAAGGAGGTAATACATACACCCATGCAGCATACCCTAAACCAGCAAACAATGCTATTTTAAGAAAAGCATTTAGTCCCTTTTCTCCATTTCTCCAATTATTAGGGTTTAAAGAAATTTCCCCTTTTTCATCATCAAAATGTTTTAAAATAGGTAAGTCTAATAAGTGGCTTTTTGATTCTTGATCCATTAATGTATTGCTTATATATTATTTTTAATGCCCTCTACAACTGCTGATATTGTTTCCAAAATTTTTGATCTTGCTTTATCGTTAGCAACAATTTTTTGGTCTATCTCTGATACTTCAGAAATCATATCTGCATCAACCGATTGAAGTAAGTCTTTTTTCACGCTGATTTGATTCTGAATCTCGATTAATTTTTTTTCTAAATCAGAAATTTCAGTATTAAGGGTGTCTTTTCTATTTTTTTGAGTACTCAAAATCTTAGATTTCTTAGAACTTCCTTGATTCTGGTATTGCTTATGTACTTTCTCGATTTCTTTAATGTAAAAATCAGCTTGTGTAAGAAGTGAATTTTTAGATACATTCGAATCTACTCCCTGAGCCATTGTAAAAGCCATCTTATATACAGATGGATCATTAGATCCAACTGCTTTGATCGCTTTAAAAAACTCATAAAAATCATATCCTGGCTTATTAAGAGACTCAAAGCCAGATTCGTACATTTCTATAATTGTAGTAAGCACACTATCACTTACCAAAGTTGCCTTTGGAGGGTGTACTGGAAATTTAGAAACCGATTTCCCTGATTCTGGAAAAGAATTAGAACTAGGTGGTGCTGAAGTTGTTTCTATTGGTTTTTCTCCTTCTGAAGTTTCGTCGTTAATAAAAAGACCTTTCCAGTTAAATTTTTCTTTAGCCATTTAAAATATTTTTGATGAGCTCATTATTGCTAAAATACTGATCCAGGAGGTAAATTTATATAAATTCTTATAAATATTATTGTTTTTTTAACCTTACCAAGCCATGAATTAAAAGCATTTAACAAAACAAATGATCTTGTATGATTTCCTTATTGATTAATAGACTTCATTATATTAGTGTAATAAGAACACAATTTGTTACAACTCATATACGATACTCTTAAAATTCTAAAATACGTCTTTTTACATTATTATTACAATAAAAAGGATTACAAATGTCTCAATCTATTTCTAAAAATGTGCTTTAAACAATACGATATTTACTTCTAAACAGGTTTAAAACATCAAAGCCAAACAACCGATTTTAAAATATTAAACAGGATACGAAAGCCCTAAAACCGAATTTGATATAGATCAAATGATATGTTATAATTTAGATTGACATTTGTAAAAAATGACGAAACGAATTCATTATATCTATTTAAAATTCAAACATTTATACTTAAAAAACTCTATACCTCATCATTCTTTAGCTTTTCACTGTAAACAGTGAAAAACTAGTATTGAATTCTCTTTATTTTTATCATATGATGAGCAAAATCGCCTTTTGATGATCTATTAAAAAAGCAATAAAAGTGTGCCTATGAAACAGAAATTTATCCATAAAAACAAAGTATGGTTTATAGAATCTAAAGGAAAATCTTTTACTACAGAATATGGTGATTATGATTATAATTTAAGAACATCTACAAAAAAGTTTGATTCAGAAGAAAAATGTGAAAAAGAAAAGGAAAAAATAATTCGCTCTAAGTTAAAGAGTAGGTATGAAGAGCTCTCAATTGATATAGAAGGAGTAGAATTAAGTTTACTAGCTGCAATTCATGAGATAAAATTGGGACGTACTCATTCTTTAGAAATTACTTCTAGAGATAAACCCAACCCAATAGTGTTACAAGAAGTCTGTCGATTATCAACTTTAGAAGAATTAAAGATTTCTTCTGATCAATCTATGCCTGATCAGATGGAAACTCTTACTGCACTAAAAAAATTAGAGCTTAGTGAAAACATAGTTGCTTCTATTCCTGATAGTATAGCAAAGTTAAAACAATTAGAATCTCTGCATTTATATGGAGACTATGAATTAACAGAACTTTCTGATGCTATTTTTGATATAGAAAACTTAAAAGAATTACGAATTTCTAATTTGAAGAAGTTACAAACCTTATCTACTAATATTGGTCAACTTCAAAAATTAGAGGTATTTGAAATAAAGGATTGTAAAAGTGGTTTTCAGGAAGAATCTGGTCTTGTAGTTCCTAAGGAAATAGGAAACTTAGCAAACCTTAAAGGACTTACCATTGAAGAATGTAACCTAGATGAAATCCCTCAGGAAGTAGGAAATTTAACTCATCTTGAATCTCTAAACCTGAACAATAACAGGCTTAAAAGTTTATCCAAGTCTATTAAAGAATTAAAAAAACTTACCAAACTCGAACTTTATCAGAACAAGTTAGAATGTATTCCTACTGGAGTCTATGAATTAAGTAGTCTTATATATTTAGAAATCGGTTATAATTTTCTAGAAAAAATAGAAGTTGATTTTCTAAAATTAACAGCTCTCAAAAAATTCAAGTTTAGCGTATTTACCGATACACAAAAAAACATAAAAAACATCCCTGAAAACATCTTAGATTCTGGATTAGAATCAATTAAAGATTTTCTAAAGAATGAATGAAAACAAAATTGAACTAGTTGCTCAAAGAAAAAAACAATGGGTTAACGTACTTCATGATTTTCGTAAAAAAATGTACAATGACTGTGATAGAGCAAATTTTGAAAACATCTTAAAGTATATTTTTGGAGAATCTGATGAGTTACCACAAATAACAAAATCAAAAATATCTATTTTTGATCGTTTACCCATCTTATTTAATCCAATACAAGAATGGAGTTTTATTGATCAACGTCTTCTTGCATTTATATGTAATAGTACTTTTTTTTATATAAAAGATACTTATGCTGAAGGGTATTACAAGGTTTTTTTCGAAGAATGGTTTCTACCTCAACTAAAAACAGAAAAAAAAGAAGAAGACCTCTTTGGTTTAACTCTAAAAGTTTTGGATCTTTTTAATATAGATACGTGGACTTCTCTTTCTGCATATTTAAATGCAACAGAACAAGCATCCTTCTTAAGAGAAGATAAAACTGTTAATTCTGTAGGAAAAGTAATACTCGAACTCATCAAAGAAGATGAGACAAGAACAATACGATTATTAGAAAACCAAAATTACATAGAACCATTATTGTCATTATTAGGTACTGCAGAGCAAAATTTACTCGATGCACTTTTAGAAAAGCTTCCTCTATACTATACAGGAAAAGAAGCTCAAAAACAGATTCGCTTTAGTTGGTTAGAAGAATTGTATAAAATCAATCTAAAAAAATTCGAATCCTTCGTAGTAGAAAAAATGGAAGGTTCTGATTGTATCTGTTCTGTGATGCAATGTTATAGAATTTTATTTACCAATGCCAGAAAAAAATACAGGAAACCAACTGTGGCGCACATAAAAAAAGTGCTACCCTATATTTCAGAACACAATAATTCAAGTCAAAATAGTTGTACTTCTAATTGGCCTTCTACTACGGGATTATTTCGGGATGACATCCCTAAATTTATTGGTTGGGTATGCAAGCATTTTCGAAAAGAAACAAAAACCGAATTGTTCTCATTTGTAAAAGACACAAAACAGCTAAATCTTGAGGTTGTTCAGCATATTGTTGATTGTTACAAACAAGATGCTGTAGAAATTGCAGTAGAAGCCCTAAAAATGAATATCAAGGATAATACTACTATTGCAAATTACAGGCAGTCTTTTGCATTGCTCGAGGGGTTAGACTTCTCTGCATATTATGATCTGGTATGGGAGGTCGCATGTTCTACATATCAGGATTTGGCAGATATAGCTACTTCCTTATTATCTAGATATCCAACTAATGATATTTTTTACAAAGCAAAAGAACTAACCTTGTCAGAAAAAAAAGAGGAAAGAAAAGCCGGAGTTTTTGTCTTAAGTAAAATAAGATGTGA
Organism: Aquimarina spinulae; assembly: GCF_943373825.1. Lineage (NCBI taxonomy): Bacteria > Pseudomonadati > Bacteroidota > Flavobacteriia > Flavobacteriales > Flavobacteriaceae > Aquimarina > Aquimarina spinulae. Next base: position 262,710 of record NZ_CALSBP010000002.1, read on the forward strand.
AGAAGCGATCGCTTCGTTACAACCTATAATCGAAAAAGAGATTTTAGAGGATGTACGTAATATTGCTGTATGTTCATTTTATAATCACAAGAATCAGAGTAAAATATCTATTGAAGATATAAAAAAACGTATTCACCTAGCATTGCAAAGAGGGAAACTAGATAATCCTATCCCAAAATGGGCCGGGACTTTACCCGAATTACAATGGCAGGATGGCACTATACTATCAAAAACAGAAATATACTATCTGTTTTACAGACAAATCAGCTCTAAAAAAATTGATGTAGATATAGAAGCAGAACCCATGTATGCGCTACTCGATAAGAAAAAAGGGGCTGACTTTGCTTATACTTTGTTTCAAAATATGGTAGAAAACACAAGTATGAAAGTGGCTGCAAAACCTGGTTTTGCTATTTTAGGAAAATTGGGAGATCACCGATTGGTCGTGCCTCTGCAAAATATTGCTATACATGATAAAAATGTAAACGCCTGTATTATTCTGGGAGTTATAGGAACACGAAGAGCTGCATTAGCATTAGATCAAATTATTCAGCACTTTTATGTGAAGCATTCCAATGTTCGCTGTGCAGCAGAAGAAGCGTTTGAATCTATAGCAGAGCAATTGGGATTGACCTATTTCGAATTGAAAGACAGTATGATTCCTGATTTCAATTTTATAAATCAGAAAAAAGTATTAAGTAACGGATATGTAATATGTATAGGCCCACAGCTTAAGTTTAGTTTTAAAAATAAACAAGGAAAGCAGGTGAAATCAATCACCAAAACATCTGAAGATATCAAAACAACGTTGAAAAACTTAAATGCTATACGTAAACATACCATACACCATTTTAAACATAGCTTAGAGAATTACCTGGTTATACAGAAGTTTTGGAAAACAAAAGATTGGAAAAAATTATTTCTCAATCACCCCATTGCTTTTGCCTGTGGCCAAACTCTGATTTGGCAACAAAACGATGAAGACACCTTCATCATAACTGCAAGTGGTAAATTAAAAAACTATAAACAAGAATCAGTAGATATAAATCATGATGATCAAATACGACTGGCACACCCTCTTTTCCTGAATTCTAAAATAAAAATGAAATGGAAGAAATATTTAGAAAATCAACAAATAATTCCAGTTATTCAACAATTAGATAGAAATATAATCCAACTTCCCAGGAAGTTATATAGGGTAACATTATCTACAAATTTTAAAGGTAGAACCTTAACTGCAGGAAAGTTTAAAACCAGAGCACAAAAAAGAGGCTGGAGAAGAGGAAGTATTGGAGATGGCGGAAGTATATTATCTTATAAAAAAGCTTTTAAGGAGGGGAGAATAGAAGTTTTTGTAGAAACTGATAATTTGCAAATCCAAGGGATGTTTGATAAAGAGGTGGTTTTAGGAAAATGTTTTTTCACTCCCCTGGGGTTTGTTCAAACTGATTGTTTATGGTTTTCAGAACCTCGAAATGAAGCAGACCACCGCCTTATCGCATTACAGGATGTCCCCAAAATTATTTATTCTGAAGCAATGAATGATCTCGAAAAAATCATGAATGACGACTCGTGAAGAAAAATCAAAACAAAAAGAAGAGTTTTAAAACTTAGAGAATAATAAGATGAACACTTTTATTCTTCTTCAAAAAGAATAATTTCTTTTACTGTTTTTAATATTTCTGGGATGTCCTCTTCGGTTAACGTCATCAATATTTCTTCAGTAATCGGAGTTATCGAAACAATCCTATTAGCCTGGCGTTCAATAATTTTTTCAAACAGATTTCGTATTGTTCTTGCATTCCCAAAACCTCTGTGTCTCTTTTCATATATTCTATCCAGAATTTCCATTAATTTTTCTTCTGCATCTTCGGTAAGAATAAAGTCAGCTTTTTTTGCAAAAAGTTTGAAAATGCTTAACAGTGCTTCTGCAGTAAAATGATCAAACTCAAAATATCGGTTAAATCGAGATTGAAGCCCTGGATTAGCTTGTATAAATTCTTGCATTTCGTCTGGGTATCCTGCTACAACAATAACTAAATCATCCCGTTGATCTTCCATCCGTTTTAGCAGAACTTCTATCGCTTCGTTTCCAAAGTCATTAAATCCTCCAGAAGTAAGTGAATATGCCTCATCAATAAACAAAACACCCCCAACCGCTGATTTTATAATCTCATCTGCTTTGATTGCCGTTTGCCCTACGTAGCCTGCCACCATACCTGCTCTATCTGTTTCTACCAAATGTCCTTTCTCCAGATAACCAAGATGCTTATACATTCTTCCTAGCATACGCGCAATTGTAGTCTTACCAGTACCAGGAGGCCCCATAAAAACTGCATGCAATGAATTAGAAGAAGTCTTCAGCCCTTTTTCTTTTCTTATCTTTTGAACCTTTAGAAAATTAGTAAGATCATCAATATTCTTTTTGATATCATTGAGACCTATAAGTTCATTAAGTTCCTGAAGTACAATCTCGAGTGTATCATTTTCTGGCACTTCATTATACCGGGCTTCTTTTACAACTATTTTTGGATGATTTGTTTTATGTGATACTCGTTTTAAAAAATCTCGTTCTTTCTCTGTAATTATTCCATCTGCATTAACGACCAGTGACGCTATTCTACTTAGAAATGAACCTATACCCAGTGAATGGTTATTTTTGAATTTTGCCAAAATAACAGATAAGGCAAATTCGGTTTTAACCTCATCAATAGGTTCAAAAAAGGAAGTATTTCTGATTGTAGCTACATTTTTACTAAACTGAGATGATACAGGAAGTTCATTTAGCTTTTTTAAATCATAAGTCTTACTTAAATCCTTTCCTTGTAATTTTTCATAAAAATACACCAGAATAAATTTCACTTTTGCTGATACTTTAGCAGCATCAGCATGTATATCTTCAAAATCATCAAATACCTTAACAATATCATGTAAAAGTATATGTTCTGCTTTATAATCTACACTCTGAAAACTATCGTCTACAATAGAAGTGATTGTATTTCGAAATTCATTATTTGTATTTAAATTTTGGCAAATTGCCAATGCTTTATTTCCTTCTTTTTTAAGGATGTCAAGATATGCTGAAGAAATTTCCAATACCCCCGGGTTTTTTTAAATAAATGTATACTATTGTTTGAATCTTTTCACCAAAGATAATGAACTCATTTAATAACTAATGTGTAATATATGCCCGGTAATTTATACCATAAAAAACAAAGCCGCTTATTTCGATGAAACAAACAGCTCTGTTCAAACCTAATTATGTTTTTTTTTGTTATTCTATAACTAATTTTCTCACCTGGCTCGCAGATGAAGTTTCTAATAGCACAAAATAGATTCCTGATGGTAATATCGACATATCATAGTCGAATGTATAGGTATCATTGCCTTCTCCAGATTTCGAATCGATAAGGGTATTATTAATCATATTAAAAATCTTAACACTGATAGGTTGTGATTTTTGTAAATCTACTTCTACTTTAAACCTTCCGTCTGTAGTAGGGTTTGGATATACCAGGTAATCAATAAAACTCTGGATATCTGGATTTTCTTCTCCTTCACCATCGTTTTCAATTTCTTTTTCTACAACAATAACTGTTTTTGTAGTCATAGCAGTACACAACCCGCGGTAAGTTTGCAATGTAATCTCATACTCTCCCGGAGTCTCAAAAATCGCTTCTGCATAATTATCATCTTCATAAGTTACAACAGCTTCTTCTGGGAATATCCAATCTACATTATCTGGTATGGGATCACTGTTATCTACAATAACAAATTTCTCTCCAACAAATACCTGAGTAGAGGCAAAAAAGTTAGCCGTGATATCTTCTGTAGAACTATCTATAAAAATACTATCAGATCCTACACATCCTTTAGAATCGGTAACAACAACCTGGTAAATACTTGACTCACTTACTTCAATAACAGCATCTGTACTGCTATATTCATTTTCTGAAGTCCATAGATACGTTGCGTCAGGATCCGTTATTGTTGCATCTAATACAATGCTCTGGTCTTTACATAATGTAACATCTTCTCCTATATCAACTAATAATGCTGCAGGGTTATCCAGAACATATTCTCTTGTGATCTGACATCCTTTAGCATCTGTAATACGAACAGAATATGTACCAGCACAGATATTGGTTAGATTCTTTCCTGTCTGGCCATTGCTCCACTGGTAATTATATGGAGCGGTTCCTCCTAATGTTTCTAAAATAATAGTACCATCGCACCCTTCATAACATGTAGGAATCGTTTGCGAATGATTTACATCTAATGCTTCTGGGGCAATCGTAATAGTCTGGTTTGTAACGTAACATCCTCGTTTATCTGTAACCTCGACACTATATGTACCTCCTACAACATTTTCTATTCTATCGCCAGTATTTCCTGTATTCCACAAATAGTTATATGGCCCCGTTCCTCCATCTACCTGAGCTATAATTACCCAATCCTCTCCATCTCCACAATTTTTAAAATCTACATCTAGCTCTAATCCTAATTCTTTGGGTTCTGTTAGTGAAAAATCTGCACTAGTTACTTTGACTCCCATGGCATCGGTAACAATAACATAGTAGTTTCCTTCTGTAATGCCCTCTAGTAAAAAACTATCTGAACCAACAACACTATTTTCATCAGCATCAAACCATTGATAGGTATATTGTTTTGCTCCGCTAAATGGTGTACCTCCTTCTGCTCTGGCATTTAAACTACCTGTAGCATCTCCATTACATAAAATCACATTTACCTGTTTTACTTCTACTTTTAAGATCGGGGGATCGTATACATCAACATCTGGGATATACAAACTACATCCATTAGCATCGATAACCGTTAAAGAGTACTTTTCTGACCCGATGTTACTAAGTACATTTGTTGTAGAGCTTTGTAATACATTACCAGAATCTCTCCATTCGTAGCGATAAGAAGGGGTTCCTCCTGCTATATTTACTGTTATACTTCCATCTCTTGCTCCACTTGATGAAGGATTCACTCTAATAATATCTCCATTAACAAATAATCCCGGAGGTTGATTAATTTCAATTGTTTTTGTTATTATACAGTTATTGGCATCGGTAACCGTTATTTTATAATTACCTGCCTGTAATGAAGATAAATCTTCGCTATTCTCTCCTGTGCTCCATCTATATGAATATGGTTGTACCCCACCTTTAACAGTTATATCTATGCTTCCATTAGCATCTCCTCTACACAACAAATGAGTTACATTTTGATCTATCTCAAGAACTTCGGGCTCCCCTACAGTATAAGTATCATCATGTGTATTTCCATTGGCATCGGTTACAATAACTGTATAGGTTCCAGCACCAACGACTGTGGTTTGTGGTGTTGTAAAAAGAATATCTGTCGGATCTTTTTGCTCATACCATTGATATGTATAGTCTCCTATACCTCCTTGCGTAGTTGTAGATAAAGGTACTACTGTATCTTCTCCATAACATTGAACTCCTTCACCTTCTGATAATGGTATAATAGCAACTATCAATTGGTTAGGTTCTGTGATTTCCCGGGTTATTGATACACTACAGGCATTAGCATCGGTAACCACTAATTCGTATCTTCCAATCTGAAGCCCATTAATATCCTGGCTCGAAGCTGTGTATAAAGGGTCATCCAGGTTTTTCCATGCATAACTATACGGAGTTGTTCCTCCTTTTACCTCTAAGGATATGCTTCCATCTCCTGCTTTAAAACCTGTTAAATTAACAGTCACAACATCATAAATTTCTAATGCAGCATCGGGCTGTTCGATAGTAATAGCTTCACTAAGGGATGTTGTACATAAATTGTCGTCTATAACGACTACTTCATAAGTACCTGCTGGCATGTTTTGCAAGTCTTCTGTAGTAGCTTCAAAATCCGGATCCTCAACTTTTGTCCATCTATAAGTATAGGGCAGGTAAGCTCCTGTTCCCGGATCTTTTGGACCTCCTTCTACCGTGATATCAATAGCTCCTGTTGTATCCCCATAACAAAGAATTTTTGTAGAGGCACTACTAAGTTTAACGACAAGATCTTCTGGTTGAGTAAGATCGATAGTAGCCTCGGCAGTAGCTCCCTGAGAATCATTGGTTACTACTTTATATTTTCCTGCTTTTAACCTCTCTAACCGATCAAGTGTAAGATCTGTATTGATAGAAACATCTCCACTACTTTCTATTTTATACCATCGATATTCAAAATCTTCGGAAGTTGATTCTATAGGGTATCCTCCCTCTACGGTAGCTACAAGTTCTCCCAAAGCATCATCATGGCATAGGATAGGGTTTTCTATCTTTATCTCTACAAACATAGGAAGAGGTTGCTTTACTTCAAAGGTTTTTTCGACCACACAACTATTCGTGTCTTGTACCAAAATTGTATATATACCATATGATAAATTATCTATATCCCTCGTTGTTTTGATAAAGCTTGCATCTCCTAGTTTACTCCAGCTATACGTATATGTTCCTACTCCTCCTATAACATCTTCCAAGGTAACACTACCATTGGTACCGTCTACTGTAGTAGCATGCACTATAGTCTTTTTTGTAATGATAATCTCATCGGGTGAGGTTAGTTTAACGGTTTGAGGAGTTGAAATTTCACAACCATTAGCATCTTTTAACCAAATAGTATATGATATTGCTTCTAATCCTTCTAAGGTTAGATTGGTCAAATCATCCTCTGAGATATACGTCTTTTTATCATCTATAGAAAAATAATAAGGACGAGTACCTCCCTGAGGTTTGGTAATGATTTTTCCATCCTTACCCGAAAAACACGAAACATTCTCTGTTTTATCTATAGTCAAAATTAACTCTTTTGGTTCTTCAAAATCTTTAGAAGTATCTACAAAAGTATACCCGTCCTCTACCTTAACACTATACTTACCTGCTTCTATACCTGAAAGCGTATTAGACTCTTCTCCTGCTATTGGTTTACCATCCTTATACCATTGATAGGTATAACTTAAAGATCCTCCCTTAACATCTGCTTTCAATGTTCCTACGCCATTATAACATGGTATAGGAACTGTTTCTTCTATGGTAACGATAAGTTCTCCCGGTTCTTCAACTGGTATAACTGCTGATTTTACTTCACAACCATTATCATCTTTTGCAATAGCCACATAATCACCTGCTTTCAAACCTGAAATAGATGTGCCTGTATTAGAAACAGGAGTTCCGTCTTTCTCCCATGTTATAGTGTAATTTGGCTTCCCTCCTGTTACATTAATCTCTATGGCTCCTTTGTTATCATTAAAAACCTTATTATGAACCACTTTAACAGTCTCAATATCGATCTTAGTGGGCTGATCTATAAGTTGTCTTCCTGATATATCTGAATCACAATCAGTTGCATTACGATCCCTTACTCTAAAACGATATCCCGGCATTGTATTGGCATCTAATGCAAACACATTACTGTCTTGCCACACTGAAGTTGTTGCTCCCGTCCATACTGCGTATTGATAGGATCCAGAACCTCCACCTGTAGCTGTAATGGTTACTTTGGCTTTCTCACCATTACATAATATAGGTTGAATATTAATATCGGTAATAGTAATTGGTAAAGGAACATTATCAAATTTAATTCCTGTTTGCTCTGCCCTACCAGATCGGTTATCGGTAATCACCACATCATAATTACCCTGACTTCCTTTAATAGAAGCACCTGTTCCATAAGCATTACCATTTTTTTTCCATGAAATGGTGTAAGGTGGATACCCTCCTATCAAACCAATCACTTCTAGTATTCCATCGGTTGCATCAGAACAACTGGGATCTTGTTTTTGTATATCAAATTGTATCGGTAAGGGATCTTTTATTTCTGTAAACGCATATCGTTGCGTACACCCATTAGCGTCTTTATATTCGATCTCATGCGTCCCTTTTGGTAAACTCATTATATCAAAACCTTTGGCACCAGCTCTTTGTGTCTTTGTATTGGTAGATGACCCATTAATAAAAATAGTAGCATCATAATACGCACCACTACCATCTGTTTTGGGCGTACCTCCCCATACTTTTTTTACACGAATACTTGCATCTGTGTCTCCAGGTTTTCCAGGAGGGGTAATATCACCTTCTTCATGCTGGATTTGTGTAGCCTTATTTATTGTGATATCAGTCTTAGAAACTGCACAATTACCATTTTTACTTACCCACACGGTATAGGTAGCAGGAGGTAAATTCTCAATAGTAACACCAGATCCTGTAAAACCCGTCCAGTTTGTTCCATCTAAAGAATATTGATTAGCACTACCTGAAGTTATATTTATGTCTATTTTACCTTTATCACCATAACATTTTTGATGAGTTGGAGATGCTGTAAAATTAATTGCTGGAGGGGCTTTTAATTCAAAAGTCTTATCGGCTCCACTATTACAATTTTCGATTAATTCTCCATCAAGGGTCCCACCGGTAACTCGCAGAGTATAATCACCTGCTTCCAAATCTGTCGGTGTCCAGGTATATTGTTTACCCGAAAAGTCTTTACTCCCAATAGTTTTATTTTTATCGGGAATACCGTCTAATCGTAAAACAAAATCCATTGTTTCATTCGCTTTCAATGCCCGATCAAAAGTAATCGTAAAACCGCCATCTTTACTACTAGGGCACGAAGGGTGTTTTTCTTGTATTGAAACTACCTTTGGTAAATCTGGCAAATACACAATGGTAAGTTGATTAGAAATACTTCCATCTCCACAATCTGGATTAATTCTTACCCTCATATTTTTTCTTACCACTTGATTACGATCCGCTGCATTGGGGTACAGATCACTTAGAGCTAAGGCAATATTAGGTTGCCCAATTTTACTGGTATTTCGTATAGGTCGCCATCCATAATCTACCTCTTCGGTTAACGGACCAGTAGCCATATAGTCATCTAATCTTTGCTGAGCCTGATTTCTTCTTCTAAGTTCAGGTCTACACCATTTTACATGACCTTCTGCAGCTATACAACTATTTAATTCTTGTTCCGCTTCTTCTAATTCTCCCTGTAGCTGGACAAGAGTACGATGAGGTACAGTCCTTTTACCCACAATATCAAAAAACTCCCACTTATAAATACTATTTCCTATATCAAAACCAGTGGTAGCCTGAATATCTACAGCACTACTCTTGCATATATTATAGTGGGCTGTAACATCTTTACCGTCTTTATAGGACAAACTTATTTTGGGGCTTATTGATATTGTAACAAAACCAGGAAAATCTGGATGATAAATAGTTCCGCGTACAGGTGTTATATTGTCGTATTTTTTATTTTGGCAATATCCCTGAATATTAACTACTTTTTGTTGCAATTTACCGGCTATTTTACAACGACTAACACTATTCTTTTTTTTATTTTTCTTAGTATCGAACTGTATTGCAACAATTTTATTACTTGCTGTAAACTCCTTCTTATACTCATAACTTTTTCTAAAAAAATTGTTATAATCAAAAGGAATTACTTCTCGATTTCCATTAGCATATATTAAAGTTACCTTTTGCATCCCTGGAGAACCACAATTCTTTCCTGCCAAGCCAATATACCCATTAATATTCATCACAAAATCTTGTGCATGTATCATAGGTACAGAAATCAAAAGTGCTAAAACTAGTACTATCCTTTTCATATCTTTTCTTTAATATTCTACTTCAATTTTTTTAATTGGGGATTTAGCCCTCGAATCGAATACTGCCTGTAATAAATAGGTGTATTTTGTATTTACGGTGAGTTGGTGATCTGTAAATTTGGTTTCTGTATTCGAAAATATCTTATATCGTGTAGGCTGTTTTCCTTCTTCTGCTTTGTATAATAAAAACTCTTTAACTCCTTTTGCAGTATATCTCCAGTTTATCCCTATTTGTCTTTCTTCACGGTTTACAACTGCAGTAAACCTATCTATTTCTGGTTTGGATTTGTTATCCGGTAAGCTAATCGTTAAAGGTGTTACCGGTTCTGACTCTAATCCAGATTCATCCACAGTTACCAGGGTATATAGATAGGTTAACGCAGGTATTGCAGTAGCATCTTGATACCGATTCTCGGGGATATCCGTTTCTGATACCAACTGCCAGGGGGATTCTTTGCCTTTTTCTTTACGATACACCAGGGTTTTTGAAGCATCAACACTACTACTGGTTATCCAATGTAATTCTACTACTCCATTATCTGCACTAAATGATTTAAAAACTGGTTTTGTAGGTGGTATGATATCGGGTTTTTTAAGCACCACTACTTCAGAAAACCCCGAAGGGTTATATCGTTTATCAAACGCCTGAACTTTATAGTAGATTTTATTGTTCAGGGTTTTTATATTTACCGTATCTACAATAGTATTTTGGGGTATGGTACGAAAGGTGATCTGGGTAAACTCTTCATTCTCAAGATTTGCTCTAAACACACGATATCCCAAAAAATCGGGTTCGGTATTGGCATTCCATTGTAATTGTACTATTCCTGTAGAGTCAATAACTCCCGTAAGTCCAAAGGGAGTTACTGGTGGGGTATCATCCACGGGTTGCACCATCTGCGGAAACGAAGCTCTTTTTGTACCGTCTACCCCAACGGCTGTTATTGTAAAGTAATTAATTACACTTAAATTTTTGAACTCCAGACTTCTTGTCGTCTTAGCAATATCAGGAACCACTATCTGGTAGTTATCTTTGATAGCATCTGATCTGTTTAATTCGAAATGACTAAGGGTTTCTAATCCTTCTTCGGGGAATTCCCAGGTGATTATTGCCGTGGCATTATCAGATTGTAACTTTGCCTCTTGTATTGCCGGGTTGTATTCTAAAGCTTTTTTACCAACTCCTACAACAGTCTTAGAAGGAGGGCTTATTTGTCCAAAGGGCGATATCCCTTTTATCCTATACCGATATTCCTTATTATTTTGTGGTAAACTATCAATATAAAACATACGATCTGTAGTCTTTTCCTCTTTTTCACCCATATTAATTATGGGTACATCACTTACAGGTGTATATGTAGTACCATTATCTTCTGATCGTTCTATAATATAATTATTATAATAATCTGCGAGTGATGTAGAATTCCAGCTTAGTAGTACACTTTTATCCTTAAATATCCCAACAAGATCTCTTGGTTGTGGTAATTCGATATAATCGGATAGTCCAAGGTATACTCCACCATGTGCTACACTCATTTTTTCTTTGGGGATAGCTGTCTTAATATTATAAAGATATCGCTCATCGGGTTTTACATCGGTATCTACATAGGCCAATCCAGAATACTTTGCTACTTCAAAGTTTTGATCTGCTGCGTACAGTGCAAAAGAGAAGCGTTGCTCCATAGCTTCAGACAGGTTCACAATACTCATCATATCATTCCCTCCTTCTTCCAGTTCTGCATCAAAGTCATCGCCATAGATAGCCTGTGCAGCAATAGCTGCATAATCATTCTGGCTGGCAAATTCTTCCCATGCTGCTAATGGTTTAGGAAGTATCGGTGTTGTTGTGATTTTTTTTATTTCTGGTTCTCTAAGAATCTCTCCTGCTCTCACAATAGTTTTACGTTCTATAGTAAATCCGTATTTGTTAGCATATTTCCATGCTGTAGGAGTGGTAACCGCCCATCGTAACATAATAGCTTCTTTGGTCACCCTACTTATCACCTGTACCGACGGAGGTTCATCTCCAATAGGTTTTTGACTCCATATTGGGGACGATAACAGCAATACTATCCCAAGGAATACCTTTTGAATCGTTTTGGTTTTACTTATCTCCATACTTGTATGATATTATATCACTACCTCTATGTATTTGCCCGGGTAATACATATTGCAATTTGGTTTTATAAGTCTCTTTTTTCATTATCGGAAATGGTCCTACTACCAGATCTCTATATTGTTGCATAGTTTCCCAAGGAAGACTCGAATTTGTTAATTGATATCCTAAGTCTACATAGTCCCGATAATAGTACAGAGTTAAGTCATAACGATATGGATTATAGGTTCTAATTCTGTCATTAAGATCATTCTCCAGATATGTCAAATACCATGATTGTGGCTCCACACCTTCTACAGGAGGAACACCTACTTTGGTGACATCTCTTTTTACCGTAATGCTATTCCCTATTGGATAATTTTCATAAAGCAAAGGTTTAATCTCTTTTTTATAGTATGTATCATTATGAGCAGCTATTGCCTTAATTAGAGAAGTACCTCCTGAATACTGATTCCCAGATAGTTCTACCATATCAAAAGGCTCAATTGGGTCTATTTTTGATACGAGAACCATCCCATAAGGTTTTGTAATAAGGTCATACAAATCCTTATCTGTATTCATTGCTTTCATCTTTTTCTTAAAAGTGGTATACTCGCTTGTTCTAAAATCATAGGTCAATAACTCTCGTTCTTCTCCCTGGGTAACCACTCCTTCGGCTTTTCGAGTTCTTATCTCAACATCATTTCCAGATTCATCATCCCCTAATTCTGTTTTTGTATAGGATTCGGTTATGTTACCCGAGTCATCCTTTTTTGGAGGAATCAATTTAATCTCTACATTGTATGATGTCTGAGTACTTATCGTTTCCGGAATAGCATAGGTGAGTTGTTTTTCGCCTCCATTATATGCGAAATTTTCAACCAAATCTTCTCCAGAATCAGTACTCATCGTCATATTTTTATTCCAGCTAGGTACCGGATCAAATAGATATGATTGTCCTCGTTTTAGATTGATATATCCAATGTTGTATTCTTTGGCAAAGAAGTTCTTTTGTCCTAGTACGGGATACATATATTCGATATTGTGTAATGGAATTGTTTTTGGTGCTTCTCCTGTAGTAAAATTCACTTCTTTGGCCTCTGTAGATACACTTCCATTTTCTTTGATGATCTGCCATTGTCCATTTTTATATTCTTCAAAATGTAACTGTACAAATGCTTTGAGTTGGGTATTTGGTGGTAATATTTCATGAGAATAGAATACGGCCATATCATTATTATTACCCCATTTTATTTCTCCCTGAAGTAATTGCCCTTCTTTACTTACTTCAAATTTATCCATAAGAATACGGTACTTTTGATCTCCAGAATCATCCGGGATTTCAAATACTTTATTGATTGGCATATTAAATACGACTTGCGGTGCAGCAAAGACATCTACATCTACCGAGCTCTCTTCTGGGGTCATATCCCCTATAACGGCCATACCATCAAGTACACCTCCTTGTTCAATTTCACATTTATCTCCAAGCTCTATTTTAAATCTAAAACTTCCTTTAACCAGGCCTCCCAGAATACGATAACGACCTGCTAAATATCCTTTAAACCATGCCGGATTTGGGAATCGGGATTGCATTAGTATAGCTCCTCCTCCATTAAAAATGGATACTTTCTTTTTAAATCCAAATACTTTGATTTTTAATCCTACTTTTCCTTGCATATAAGCATAGGATTGCCCGTTAGCATACCAGCCATTCATTCCTATTTGTTCTGAAGAACCTTTACAATGTGCTTCTCCATAGTCCTTAAGCATAAGATCGAATCCTATTCCCGCATCAAATCGCGCATAGAAAATCAAAAACCTAAGATCTCCTGTACTTACACTTACACTGGACCCAAATGCTAACCCTTTACCTGCCTTGAGAGAGTTAAGGTCTCGTGTATAATCTAATTTTGATGCATCTACTCCTAAAAGGTTGGCGACAATATCGGGTGGTGGCGGGCTACCTGGGATATTATCTCCCGACATGAAGTAGCTTTTTGTTTTCATTTTAACAAACCCCAGATTTAATGCTACTCCTATAGGATCATTAGGGGTTCCTATCAAAATATGCCACTCGTTTGGATCTACGTAAAAATCCATCCATCCTGCTCGTCCATTGTTTCCAACACCTTCAAGGATTCCGAAAAGGTTCACATATACCTCTGACGTAGAATGAAAAACATCATTCACAAAATCATAACCAATAAATACATCTGCTGTAATTGCTCCATCAGGAGTAAATGGTGGTTCTCCATCATATCCTACATTACTGGCAATATCACTTAATTGATCATTAATTGCGTCATAAAAATCAGATGGTAACGAAGCAATAAGCCTACCATGGCCTTTCATATATATTTCCTGTAATCCTCCTGACCGTAAAAACGCCATCCCGAACTCTACTGTTGCATTAAAAAGATCTGGTGATCCTGCTGTGATAATCCCTACCGATGCTTTCATTCCAAAACCATTCTCATTATAGGGTTCATAAATTACTCCTGAGCTAGATGCTCCTATCTGAGTGTATTGTGCATCTTTCTGCTTTGTAGTCCCAGCCATCTTCATGCGGTTATAGAAACCTCCTCCAAACGCATTAATCTCAAACCCGGGAAAAATAGGAATCCCTTGCGGTAAAGTCACACTGGCATCTGCGTACCAATATCTAAAACTATCGGTTTTTCCAAACAAAGCTTTGGCCTCTACCTCTAGTTTCATTCCTGTAGTAAACTTGGCTCCTACTGCCCCGGCAAAACCAGTACCATAAGTTGGGTCATCTTCAAAAATAAAGATGGCTCCTTTTAGCTCCATTCCTGCCACAGACATTTGCAAGAAAATTCGTTCGAGGTCTATGCCATCATATTTCCAGCGATCTCTCCCTTCACTTTGATCTAAGAGCGCATTAATTTTTAGTTTGGCTCCTCCACCATTAGCTCCGTCTCCTTCTGAGGTAAGATTGATATTAAAATCAAAAACAAGCGCTGCTTTATTATCAGAAGGGGTTTCTAATCCTATTTCATTAACCGTTAAAGGGAAATTAGCAATTTTCATTTCTCCTTTATACCCAAAATAACCAACCGAAAATTTTGGAGATTCGGTTTGTATGACCATTTCCTTAAATACAATTCCCTTAAAATCGACAGTCTTATCTTTTTTAGTATCTGTCGATGTGCTTTCTTCTTTTTTTAACCCAGATGCAATATTTATAGACCCGTTTAAGCTTGCTTTAGGCCTAAACTTATCATCTTTAACCTTTAGTTCTATATACGATTCTGGTGTTAAGGTTACTTCGGCATTCCATACATCAAAATTAATATCTTCGGTATTAGATACACTAAGGGTATATTCATCGGGTTGGATTATTGCGGTATAATTTACCTTATCGACTTCGGATACAGGTAATATGATCTGTCCCTCAAATTCTCCTCCTTTTAACTTATTTACTTCAATATCCAGTAAAAAGTGATCTAACGAAAATGCCCATCCCGAAGCTGATCCTTCGTCTAATGTAAGAATATTATCTCCTGTAAATTTACCGGTTACTCCCTGGCCATCGATAATCAGGTTATGTGCTCCAAAAGCAACTCTTTCATCATTATTTTGTTTCTCGAATGCTTTGGGTAAAACAACTTCTAAATCTTGTACGTATACTCCTCTCCACAAATTGGGGTTCTCGCCATAATATGTATTTAGATATCCTGATGGCATCGACTCGTCATTACGTAAATCACTAAAATCCAGTACTGCATTTTTTAGTTTAAAAGTAGTCTCTTCTGCTGCTCCTGTGATCCCAAATTCGGGTAATGATATGTTGACTACCATATCATTCCAATCTTCTGCTACTATTTTAAAATCACTATCAACATAGCCTGTTTTCTTTTTACCGTTTTTATCTACCGGAAATAATAATCCATCGGTGAATTTGATATTGGCATCTATCCCCAATTCCTTAAAACCAGAACAGTCGATTACTGCATAGGTGCCTGGGTTTTCAAAACTCCCTTTTAAAGTAAGTAAGATGGCGCCACTATTAAGATTCATCGTATATTGTGAAATTAGGTGTAGCCTGGCATCTCCATCTATCCCACCATCATGAGATAGTTTGATATTAGATGCCCCTAAAATCAATACATCTTTTTTCTTTTTTGTCGTCGTGGTTGTTCCTTCTGCTGTGGTTGTTGATGTAGTTGTGGTTTCTGGTAATTCTACCCTAAGAAAAACGGTAAGTTCTGTATGCTTAGGTTTAAAAACAGCTTTGGCGATCCCAACGGTATAGGTTACATTACTAATAGTAACCGGTTTAATAGCAACAGGTAGTTCTTTTAATTTATCATTGGTAAGCTCTTCAATATAATTCTTTGTATTGTCAATGGTTTCAAATACACCATTAGCTATCTCAAGCCAATTCTTGTCTTGTTCGGCATTAGGCCCATTAAACTGAAACCCCTCTGTGACTCCAAATCCAGATGTTTTCTCCTCTATTATAGGAGTGTCGAACTTCTCGAGTGACTTAAAATCTCGAAAAGTCTTAGCTTGTTTTACAGGTACAATTTTGGTATGGGTAACTGTGGTATTGTTATGCAAACTATCCTTAACCGGTTCTGCTTTTTCGCTTTTAGTATCTTCTGTTTTTTTCTCTGTAGCATATAACATGTCATTTGCCAACAAACTTGTTGTAGATAAACAAAGACATAATACTAATGCGAATCGTAGTACTTTATTCATAGGCTCTGGGGCAAAATTATCTTTTAAAAAAAATGTATGTTTACAGGTTTTTTGATTTCTAACCCGTTGTTAAAAACATAGTTTTTTTTATAAGTTGATTAACATTATGCAAGTTTATTAATAAGCCAAATGGGAAATATCACGGTTTTCAGGGGTTTTACGTTTTTACCTTACTTTTTTTACAAAAAACAACAATTAAACACCTGATTATCAGTATGAAAAATACTCCAGCTTTTAAAAAATGGTAGAACTTAGAAGTAGTATTTCTTTATTAAAGCAAAAAAGCTCTTATGTAGAGCTTTTTTGTTGAGATTGATTCTACAAGGTCTGGAGACTTTGCGAAATATAGAGTGATCAAATATTAATTTTTATACTCAAATCGAAGGAATAATTTCTCTTATTTTATATGACTCATAATCATTTCTAATTTGTTCAGCTAAATCTTTCAATTGCTCAAAATTGAAATTTTCTTCAGTACTATTTAATTGAAAACTTTTAGATACATCTACATAACTAGAATAGAACACAACTGAGATTATTTTTTTACCATCCACTTCATAGAGAACAAAATCCCAGTTATTTTTAAATAATTGTTTCATTAATCTTAATTTAAATCTATAACAATATAATCAATATTTTCAATCATCCCTTCTGTCTTTATAATACCTTCTAAATCTCCTTCTGGTAATTTTCCTCCAGGAATCCATTGTGGGTTTGTTCCAGATTCATTTCCTGTAGGCATTTCGACTTTATACTTAGGCGTTAATTTAAAATCAATTCTTATTACCTCACCTCCTTCTAATTGGCTTTCAGGTATTCCTAATTTTTTAGATCTTTCGGATAATGGTAACTTTAATATTTTATCTATTTCAGATTTTGTTGATACATATTCGGTCTTACCTTTATCAGGCTTCCCTACTCCATATTTCTCATAATCTTTCTTTAAAACAATCCTTGAAGCAATTCCTTCTCTTGTAAATTTTGCAATATGTGCATCAATATATTTCTGAATTAAATATTCAGAAGGATTCGGTCTATTCCTTTTCCCCATATCAATGACTTTTTGCTTGTTCCATCCTGGTTTCCATGCTTTAGCTAACTCTCCACCAATATCATTAACCTTCTTAAAACCAACCTCTTTTCCTTTTCTTAAGATGACATCTTCTTTATATTTGCCGGCAACTTCTGCTCCATCTGCCTCATCCAGGAATTTTTTCTTGATTAGGTTTCCTTCGGTATCTATACGTGCTATTTCTGTATTTTCACTATCTACTATTTTTACTTCTCCCTTCTTAATACCAGAAAACTTAATTGGTAACTCTAATTTAGAATCAAATATCTTATTTGCTTCTTCGAGCCCATCTATTAATTTTTGTTTATTAGCAGTAGATCCTTCTACCATCAATTTTTTAAACCCTAGAAATGAATCCTGATCATCATAAGTAAAACGATCATGGGTTTTAGCAAGAATCTCTAGGTTTTTACCATCATTTGCAAAACGAATATTTCTAAAAGGCTCTAATATTTCCCATGATTTCTCAAGGCTTGCCTTTTTATCAGGTGATGCATTGTCATACAGTTGTTTAATATTTTGATGTTTATTCTCTGGTAAATCAGACAAAACAATTTTAAGCTTAGGAATTCTAATACCTTCTGTAACTTCAAGTCCCTCAATTAATCTCTTCCTTTCTTCTGGTTTATCCTTAAGAAATTTTGGATCACTTTTTACTTTATTTAGTAAATCTCCTGCTCCCTTCTTTAACTCTGTCTCTTGAGGCTTTGTAAGTTTATTATTAAGTTGTTTCCCCAGATCCTTTACTTTTATTCCTTTTTGAATAATACCCAGATAAAACTGTACAGCCTTACAAGTTTCATCTGTCTTACAAGTTTCTGAATACTTTAATAAAGTCTCAACAGTAGATAACCCCAACTTTACATTTTCAAAACTATTAAGTATTGTAGCAAATAAATTACGGTCTTCATAAATTTCCCAAAGTTCTTCTAAGTTAGCGTTATTACCTATTCTTCCTGCTATTTCCCTTAGTCCTTTAAGAGTTTTTTCTCTATCTGCTCCATCTGGTATTAAATCAGGGTTATCCTTTATTTCTTTATGTAGTTTACCTGCAGTCTTCTTTAATTTAGCGCTTCTTTTCACCAAATCACCATATCCAATTCCTAATCCCAATACATCACCAAAAATCCCTAACATATCGCAATATGTCTTTTCTTTTTTCGTCTGAGGTTGTTTTGGTGAGTCGCAAGGTTTAGAGTATTTAACTAATAAATTTGCTGTAGACACCAATACATCTAATCCTTTTAAGCCTTCAAAAAAGCTACTTATCTTACCAACGTTTTTAAGATGTTTTAGTTTAGTTAAATTACCTACTCCGCTACCAGTCAACACGACATCTATTACAAGTTCTGCTTTTTCCAGGTTTTTTCTCAGGTTATCTCTCTTTACATTTCCTGCAAAAATTATTGCTGGTATTTTTTTTGTAACCTTCGAATTATCTCCATTCTCAAAGATTACCATAACTGGCTGATAATATCTATATTTTAATGCTCCCTGCCGATTTCCCATATCAGCAGGAATAATTAAATGTTCCTTATTAAATACAGCAGAATCATAAGTTACATTTGGAAACCATGATTTCCCATCGTAATGAATTAAATGAGAGGTTCTAGGTGTTGAATAATCTGCAACATAATCAATATATGCATATGCACTTTCGTCTTCATATTTACTATTATTCCATAACTTATATAAGACATTAAGCAGTCTAGAGAAATTATTTTCATTTCCGGCCCATAACCAAGCAGCATTTACATCTTGTGTTTGTTTAAAAAGCTTTTCTAGCAATACATAATCATCAAGTAAAAACTGTAAGATTTCGTTATTAAAAGATCTTCTATCTGTGGATGGGGGTGTTTCAAGTAAATCAAGTATCAGGTCTTCATAATATTCTGTTAACCAATCTTCATTTGCTTCTAATGTACTTACAATCTTAGAGATAATTCTATACCTTGTCTCAGCAGAAAAATATTGTATACCACAATTAGCTATACTTTTTAATTGCTCAAAATGCTCTTTTGTTAATTTACTGTTTTGTAATATTTCCTTTACAATTTTATTTGTTTCATCTCTTATCTGAGACTTATCTTTAGGAAACAGATATTCTCGTAGTCTATCTAATTCTCTAGAATCTGCTCCCGTACTGGTCCTTAGTATGTATATCTCAACATTTTTATACAACAAACTATAACGCCAAGGCCCATTTTTCTTACGACTCTCTGGGTTTTTACCTATTTCTACAGCTTCATATACAGCTTTTCCTTCAAAACTTCCTTTATCAATTTTGATCTTTATATCAGATCCTTTCCATTTTGTACTGAAAGTTCCTGTTTTTCCAAAAACCGAGGTATCAAAAGAAATAACACCATTTGGATCGGTAGTGTTTATATGTGCGCATCTTATGATTTGAAATATCTTATCTACAAACTCTGTATTTGTATATTG
Organism: Aquimarina spinulae; assembly: GCF_943373825.1. Lineage (NCBI taxonomy): Bacteria > Pseudomonadati > Bacteroidota > Flavobacteriia > Flavobacteriales > Flavobacteriaceae > Aquimarina > Aquimarina spinulae. Next base: position 282,678 of record NZ_CALSBP010000002.1, read on the forward strand.
TCCTTCATCATCATTCTGAAACCAATACAATTTAAATCCTGGAGCAAAGATGTTTTTCCAGTCCATATGGTTAAAGGCTGTACCTCCTTTATAATCCATCATAAAATGGGTAGTTGCTTCTGTAGTACCATATTCCTCGAACGGGTGTTCGAGCCCAAATACCCCGTGCCCCAGCTCGTGAGCTATAGTTCTGGCATCATCTGTAGAACCTTGAAATATATACCCAAACTGACTTTTGAGCGGCATAAACCCTTCTATCTCTCTGTTTTCATTAGAGTTGACTCCTTTAAAGTCGGTAACAAAGACATAGTATGCATCTTGCTTGTACTCACTAGTGGTTTTAAAATAAGCATTGATCGCCGCTTCTTCTGCACTGTAGTGAGATAACAACCCACTATCTCCTGCATTAAGCACACCATACGGCTCTTCTTTATCCCAGATACTTTCTGGTACCTGAAATCGTTGTCCTACGGTGATATTAAAATTAACACCAACCTTACTATAGATCTTTTTAATTTCTGCTTCAACCCGGTTTACCTTAGCTTTATTTACAGGAATCAGTACGATATTAACATCGGTAAATGCTTTGCTACCCAAATGCACTACATTAAGAACTCCTGCAATCGTACTTTTTTCACCTTTTCCTTTTTTTACAGTTGCCAGTACTTTGGTTATTGCATAATCATAAGATTTTTTAAGAGTTAATGTCGCTACATTTTTATCCCAGCTAGCCGGAATTTCTACACCACTTTTTGTTTTAAATACAATATCTTCGTTAGCAATCGAATCATCGCTAAAATCTGCTACGGCTTTAACAAAATCATTTCCGCTTATATTAGATATTGCTTTAAATGCCGGAGTATACGTTCCTCCTCCCACTACAGGAATAGAGGGATAAAATTCTTCTTTGCCTAATTTGTCTTTGGCACTGTCTGGTAATGCATCAAAATTATAATAACCCGATTCTATAAATGTAATCAAGACTCCTGTTTCTGAGATCTGCATAATCTCATTATCTTCTATTCCTTCTGTATTAGTAGCTGTGGCAGGCCCATCTTCTGCCATTACACCATCTAGTGCCCTCACCGTACCGTTTTCTTCTACCCTCCAGACTTTATCATCACTACCCGAAATCTGTAAATCTCTCCCTCCGGGTACGAGAGCTTCCTCACCATTGGTTCCTGTAATAACTACCGCTCCATGCTCATTGATTGTGATACTTTCTATAACAAATCCAACCTCTACCTGGCTAGTTTCTCCCTCATCACCGGTAATAATTTCTACTACATCTGTATTGATATCTACGGTCATGGTTTCACTTTCTCCATACACCGGATCATATAAGGTTACGATCTCTCCCGCTGCCAATTGATTCTCTGTATTGATCAGAATGTTATTAAATTTTACTCCATAGTGGGTTGACCTCAAATATGGTATCCCTACATAACCTCTTCCGGTAATACGACCATCAGCCTGATTATCAATTTCTACTATTCGAACAATAAAATCTCCCGCGGTAATTCTGTCTCCAATCTTTAGACCTGGATGTCCTTCTTGATTAGCTATAGCAATAGGGTCTGGTGTAATCCCGCAATCATAATTTGCAGTTTCATCTTGTGTTGTATCGGTAGTGACCTCCTGCACATCAGAATATTCTCCATACTGATATTTACATTTCGCCTTTACTTTATATTCGTATGTGGTACCAGGTTTAAGATCCCATATAGTTGTCCAACCACTATTGGTACGTTTGGTAAACCAATATGCATTAGGTCTATTGGCTTCTCGGTATGCAATAGTATATTCGCTATATTCTGAAGGATCTTCACCCCAAAAAACATTGATTTTTGAAATCCCTTTGGGCGTTGCAGATACATTATCCAATGTTCTACATGGTGACGTTTTAGAGAACCAAAAAATCTCGCTATTTCCTTCATTCTTAAATAGACCAACCTCTTCAATACCTTGTAATGCTTTTGCTTTTACGCGCCATGCATATCGCTTCTCTGGTAACAACTGCGGTTGTGCAGGACCATATACAAATGAGGTAGATTGGGTTGTAGTTTCAAAAACAGGAACCTGAGATAAAAATGCAGTTTGTGGATCTACCTGGTCATCCCAAATCTCTACAATACTAAGTTCATACTTTACATTACTTACATTAATATGTCTTGGGGTCCACTGAAAAACAATATTCTCTACATCTGTGGGTTCTATATTGGCCCCTTTAAAAGGCAGATTTAGTAATGGAGGTTCATTATTGTATATAAAAGCATTTGCACATGTCTTTGATGATAAACGGTTACCTGTAGAAAAGTCAAAAACTTCAAAACAAAATTGATAACTACCTTCGGGAATAGTGCTACCATAGATATTCGAATTGATACCCTTTATATTTTGAAATTCGAAATAAGGGGCTAATACTGTAGTGGTGAGTACCAAAGGAACTCCCCCATCAATAAATAATGAGGAAGCACCTATAACAACATCTCTGCTTTCGAAAGCAATACCATTACCTTCAAAATATACTTTTAATCGAATTTGCTCATTAGAAATAGTGATATCGCTAAGTAGCAATTGCACCCGCAACGGACTATTGATTGTAGCCTGATCTGCATAATTATAAAAATTTACGGGAGCTGGCGGATTAATTTGCGGAACAACAGTAATAGGAAATCGTTGTGCCATCATTTGACCAAAACCATACAATATAATAAACAGGGTAAGTATCAGTTTTTTCATAGGTTAGTTCTTTTCTATATATTTTAAATCAAACTTATCCGGGTCGGTATAATTCAGAGATTTTTTCAGATAAAAATCAATGATCTGGGTGATCATATATAATTTTATTTTCTGATCATCTTCCTCTTTATCTACCATACGGAATATATTATCTTTTTCCTGCTCCATTACTTCTTTTAGGAACGCATCAGGATGCTCTACTTTTTCTATAGTATTGTAACTCTTTATGATAGGTAATGTCCATCGATGTCCTATCAATCGAGCCAGAGCGGTTTCAGAATTTTGTTGCAATTCTTTGTATCTATTCTTTAATTCTGGTGAAGATTTCTGGCGTTGTTCTTCTGTTCTTTTGTGCATACTATGGTTATCCACTGCAATTTTTGCCCTTACAAAAGCTTTTTCAAATGCATAATCAAGACGTAACATATCCTTTCTTAATTCTGTAAGGATTTCAAAAACCAATTGATTATACCCTGCAAGAAAGTCTTCGTATTTGTATAATTCTTTTAGGAAATTAATTGCTTCTGGCTTATACTCTTTTGCCTTTCTTACATCGGCTACTACCAATCGTAACACCGTAAGTTCTTCTTTCTTATATTCGGGGATATGGTTAAAATGAGGATCATTTTGAACATTCTCTAAAAGGATGTCTATCTCATCCATAGTACCATGATACAAAGAATCTCTGTATCTGAAATCAAGTATCTCCTGCCCTCTGGATTTTCTGCGCCTTTTTAGCTTACCGGCTTTTTGTTTTCTTTTTCTCTTAGGTAATTTTATTTGAGGATTAAACTTGCCAAAAGTATAATTATAACCAAAGGTTACTGTAAAATCTCTGCCCGATGTTGCGGCATTTCTAAACTGAGTTAAGATGTTAAGGTTAAAATTATGCCTCTTTAGGTATGTATAATTCCCCCCCATTCTTATATTGATAACCTCTCCTTGCTTTTCTCCGTTGCTATTACTTTGATTATAACTTGCCGAAGCTGTCGTTCTTAGTTTTTTGTCAAAGTATTTTTTGGTTGCAGATAATGTAGGGCCATAAGTAAGGCTATTATCCACACCTATAGTATTATAACTAACATTAACAGCAGCAGAAATATTTAAATCAGTATTAGGGTATCCCAGGGTATATGATGCATTTCCGTTATAGAAATTAGAATCTCCATTTTCTACAGTTTGACCACCTTGCTTGTTTGTAGCATTTTGAAAAGACAATCCAACGTTAATATTTCGTTTTTGGTCTTCGGTGTCCTTTAAAAGATAATTTACATTAAGATTTGCATTTTGTGAAATTTGCTGAAAATCTAATGTATCCAGATTATCGTTTTGGGAGACTTCGTTGATATAATCAAACTGATTCTTAATATTAGTATAGGATTGAAAATTAGAATACCCTCCTGTTATATTTAGTTTTTCTGAAGCAGTGTACCCAATAGTAACGGCACTTACTACTCTCTGTAATTGTGTATTCTTTGTATTATCAAGATCATCTCTTTGAAGGCCTGCGTTAAAAGCGATATTAATCTTATTTTCGAATAAATTCTGGGTAGCATTAAGCGTAATATTTTCGAGATCATTATTAAAAAAATAAGCTCCCAATGTTTTATATTCGGGATCTATATATTCATATCCAATACCTACTGTACCATGTCCTACAGGGTAAGAGAAATTAGCATTATATGCCTTATAATGCTGGGTAGTAATATTATTATCTATTAATGCAGATAACACAAATGGGGTTCCTTCTTCTCCTTTTGCATTTATATCTTCGGTTATTGCGGATGAAGCCACTTCTGCACGAATCTCTCCCTTACCAAAAAGCTTTACTTTTCCTTCTATACTTACAACTACATTATCTTTGGGTTTTAACTCATATTCTACTGGCACAGGCTTCTCAATAGAATTTTTATCATCAGAAGCTTTGAAAAAGATTGCTCCAATAGAAAATTTTTCAAAATCATAGGACGCTTTTACTCCATACCCCATCCTTTTATATGCAGGCTGGGATTGTGGATCATCGGGATTATATTCTGATTCTTTAAGCAATCGTCCATACATTGCACTAATCTTAAAAGGTCCTTCTGGAGTAAGGTCTACCCCCAACCCTGTAAATTGATGTCCGCTTAAAGTATATGGTGAAAATGTCATACTTACATCCCCAATATGTGTAGTCACCCACTTATATGATGGGTGTATACTTAATCTATTAAAAGAAAAAGGGTTACTGCTCTGAAACTTTTGATTAGAATATGAAAATGAGAAAGGAATATTGTACACCTCGCTAATATTTAAATTAACGTTACCCGTAAGGAAATATGTAAATGGTTCCCTACTAGATTGTCCATCATAAAAGATTGCATTTGCTGCCACGCCTCCAGTTAATTTAAATAATTTTGCTTTTCCTATTTGACCTAAATCCTGGCCAAATGCAATAGTTGAGAAGCAAAATAAAAAAGCAAAACAGAGTATTTTTGGGACCAAATAACAATATTTTCCTAATAAAAAACCTACGACATTATCCTTTTTCAATGGGGTATCCAAAAAGCTAAAATACTTTTAGTAAAACTTCTTAAAACTATTCATATCTATAGTACACCACCAATTAACCAACTTATAATTATGCAATTACACATAACATTTCACTTGATTAGACATATTGCTCAATTCTGTAAACATATATCTCATTAACAAGTCATTATTTTAAATGATGGTTTACCATACTATTTATATGGTTCAAAAATACTTTGGAATGTTTAAGGAAAACTCACGGTTTTCAGGGGTTTTCATATTTAGGCATAATCCCCCTACTACTTGAATATAAAAAAGGAGGTGTCTTTATTTTTAAAATGGAATAGTGAAATAGAAAGTACTTCCACTTTTTTCTTTAGATGTAAGCCAGATTTTACCCCCATGGGCTTCTACAATTTTTTTGCAATGCGCCAAACCAATACCTGTACCTTCATACTTATCTCTGGAATGTAACCTTTGAAAAATTGCAAATATTCGTTCCTGGTGCTCTTTTGGTATCCCAATACCATTATCTTTTACAGAGAATTCCCAGAAACCTTTTGATGCGTCTTCTGAGTCATTTTTTTGGACACATGCAATATCTATCTCAGGAATAGTATCTGGAGGACTAAATTTAATACCATTACTAATGAGGTTTTGAAACAATAATCGAAGTTCTATTTCTGAGCCGTTAACTACAGGTAGATTCTTTACCCTAATTTTTGTTTCTGTTTTTTCGAGAACAACCTTTAAATCCTTTTTTAATTCTTGTATAAGGGTATTACAATCAACAGTATCGTACTCTTTACTTCTTCCTAATCGAGAATATTCTAATAATGCGTCAATCAATTTTTTCATTCGAACACTGGCGTCCTGAATAAAAGTCATACTTTCTTTTCCGGCTTCATCAAAATTTTCTCCATAATCTTCTGCCAATAACCCAATAAAACTCGATATTGTATTTAAAGGCTCCTGAAGATCATGACTTGCTATGTATGCAAATTGTTCTAATTCTTTATTTTTTGCCTCTAGCTCTACAGATTGCTTGTATATTTCCTGGTTTTTATGCTTCAGCTCTTGATTATATTTTTTCTTAGCCCGATAATTCCTATACACAAAAAAGCTAATGGTAAGAGTAAGGAGTACCAGAGCAATAAGTAATATGTTTACTTTTTTATGAGTATAAAGTTCTGAAGCTTGTTGGTTTAATACGTTCTCCTGTTCTTTGATCTTTTCTTTCTGCTCTTCCAGAAACTCATTTTGCTCACTAATTTCCCGGTTGCTTTGTATAATTTTTTCTTCCTGACTTTTTATAAAAGCAACTTGTTCCTGGATATTTTTTTCGAGCTCTCTTTCGATTACAACCTTTTCTTTATATTTTTTTTGTTGTATTTCACTCTCAGAATAAAGGCTTTCTATCTTTTTATTTCTTCTATTAATCTCTCCTTCTTTACTATCAATTTTTTCTAATTGATCTGTTATTTTTTCTTCCTGAAATTGTATTTGTTTTTCTTTGTCTTTTAATATCGCCTCTTGCTTATCTTTATCCTCTTGTACCTTGTTTAAGGTTTTTTCTGTTTTTCGGTATAAACGTTTCCATTTTTCTGAAGAAGTGATAGCGTGTTTTTCTAATGTAGGAGCAATGGTAAACCTTTCTTTTTCTATTCGGCTTTCATTAATCTCATATTCAAAAGAATCTCCTACATTAACCATATTAATCATAGAAGCATTGAAGTTATAATCCTCTCCAACAAGCATTATGTTTTTTCCTGAAATCTTACTAAGGATATAATGCATATCATAGTTATACTTATGATTTACATATAGTAACTGAATATCTTTTACATTCTTAACAAATTGAAATCGAACAATCTCTACTGGTTTACCATGGATCTTACGTCTTAGAGACATTGCCTTTAAATCTAGTATTGTTCGATCAGGCCCAAGTACTCCTATTTTAAAATTTGGTTGTTCTTCTATAGTTGGCCAACCTATTTGTTGTGCAAAGTTAAAAACAAATATAGCTCGCTGTAATCTTTTTACTTCTTCATTACTTGTTTCCTGGGCCTTTATTTTTGCAGAAAAACTCGTGGTAAGAATGCATAAAAGTATAGCTATTACATTAGTATATGCTGTCGATATATATTGACGCTTATACATCATAATTTAAGTAATAGTCTTACATAATAATTCGATCCGTTAACACCAAACTGTTGCACTCTCCTACTATACATAAAATTTCCTTCTTCTGTATTAGCAGCATGTTTATGTTTATCTGGATAAACATTAAAAACATTATTCCCTCCAAGGGTACATTTTATATAATCGCTAACTTGATATGATATAGCCATATCTGTTACAAGTTTAGGAGAGAAAACCTGATCTCTGGATTCTACATTTCCTGTAAAATCATTTACTACCCAATTTAGAGAATTCCCATCATTTGGATGAATAAATTTTACCTTACCAAAAAGTGTATTTACTACCTGAAATCCAAACCGTTCAAAGTCATAAGAAAGCAGTGAATTTATTTTATAACTAGGTTGTGCAAATTCTACTCTGGCAATTTCCTCTCTATTAAACAATACTTCTTCTTGCCCTACTAATGTTTGCGAAACGTTAATTGGTCCTTTTACTTTGGTCTTTGTAAAATTACCTCCAAGAGAAGCATTAAATTCTCCTGTACCGAGAGTTGTTTTAAAAAACAGTGATAAATCGGCGCCAGATGTTCTAGAGTCTATTGCATTTGTAAAAAATTGAGCGGCACCAACATTAAAAGGCTCCAGTATTTCCTCATATCCTTCTGCAAATCTTCCCGAAAGAACAATTCTATCCTGTATATTGATTAAGTAATAATCGAAACTAAACGTAATATTATCGTTTAGTTTTCCGCTGAAACCAGTATTAAAATGGCTTGATAATTCAGGTTTTAAGTTGCCGATATCAAAAGCTTCTGTAGCAACAGCACTTTCATTATTAAAGGTACCAACCTGTACACTTTCTCCATTAATAAACTGCGTACTTATATTCTGAAAAAATACCTGATGAAGAGAAGGTGCTCTAAACCCTGTAGAAAACCCTGCTCTAATACTAATTTCATCCCTAACCCTATATCTACCTGATAGTTTCCAGATCGCCTGACCTCCAAAATCATTATATGCTTCATATCTGGCGGCTCCTCTAATTAAAAGTTTGTCTGTTATATTTGCTTCGATATCCAGATATCCAGAACTATTTGTCCTAAAACGATTTAATGCATTTTCTGGTTGAAAACCAGGAAAAACCTGCGCTCCAACAATTCTGGGTAATTCTACTCCAGAAGTATCGGTATAGGTACTTCCTCCATCAACATAAGAAGCTTCTTCTCCCGCAACGATTTCATAATTCTCTACTCGAAGTTCTGCTCCAAAGGCTACATTTACACCACTTAGCCAATCAAATGTTCTTGAGATATCAAGGTTTGTCGTATTTTGCTTATAGATAAACCCTCCTGCATGAAATGTTCTGGGTGATGTTACTCCCAAAGAAGCATTATTAGAATTATTTACAGTATAATCTAATCTATTAACTCCAATAGAATGGCTAAAATCTACATTCCATTCGTTTTTAATTCCTCGTATTCCTCCTGTAATTGCATCATCCTGAATATCGGTAAGGATTTCTGGAGAAAAACCATTTGGAAACAACTCTAAGACTACCCTGTTTTCATCTTTAGGAAAACGATAGAATCCTTTTGAAGTCCCTTCTCTATAATTTCTCCCTCCATGCATATAAAATGTTGCATAATCAGACATTATTATTTCTCCATTAAATGATAATGCAAGATTTTGGGTTTCTGCACTTCCGATCTCCATTACTCGTCTACCAGAATATCCTGTCTGTGCAAAAAAATTGTTTTCCTCAATTAGTGCTTGATCGGTTGTAATGTCATTAGAATATACTGTACCCGTATAGTCTCCAGATCTATTAATAGACTCTCTATCTCTATATTCTGCTGTAACGTTTATATACCCTTCTTTTCCTATTTTCAATCCAAAATTTGCAGAAGAATATACATTAAGCCCATCTCCTTCGGTGTTTATTGCTACCCTATTATCGAGTTGAATAATTTCTGTTTGCTTTTTTAAGATAATATTAATTACTCCCGCAATAGCATCAGAACCATATTGAGAGGTGGCCCCATCTCGTAATATTTCAATGCGTTCTATAGACGCTATAGGTATCGCATTAAAATCGGTACCTACCGATCCTCTACCCACAGTACCATTAACATTTAATAAAGAACTATTATGCCTGCGTTTCCCATTAACCAACACAAGTACCTGATCTGGCCCTAATCCTCTAAGTGTGGCTGGATCTATATGATCTGTACCATCTGCTATTGTTTGATGTGTAGAATGAAAAGAAGGAATCAGATAATGAAGAATGTGACTCAATTCTACCTGGGACGAATTCGTTAATTGTTGCGGTGAAATAATATCTACAGCAGCAGTATTTTTTAAGATTGATTTTGGTTTAGCCCTTGATCCTAAAGAAACGGGTTGATCGATCGAGAATCCCGTTTCTAAGATAAAATCTACCTTTGCAGTATCTCCAACCTTAACCAGTATTGTTTTAGAAACCGAAGTGTACATCACAAATTCTGAAGTAACTATATACTCTCCCTCATCAACATCAAAGCTATAATTACCATTAACATCTGTTGTAGTATTTTTATCTGTACCTTCTATTACTATTCTTGCTCCTGGTAGATTACCAAATTGATCAGAGACATTACCTAATATTACTGCTCTTGATTGAGAAAATGCCCCAGAAACAAAACAAAGAAATAGTACACCAGTAAGGTATAACCTATACTGAACTAACACAACAGGAGGTTTTTTTTTAGTGCGTGTCTTAATATGTTTTTTTATTTAGATTTTAAATAGATTGCTTTGTGCGCATCCAAAACTATCATAAGTTCATTCAAAATACAAATATATATGGGGGCAATATCTGAAGTTATAGTATCTTTTTATGTGATTCTAAGCAAGAATCTAACTCTGACGATTTAAAATATTTTGTCACAATCTTGCAAACATTCTCTTTAGTTAACATTTTTTGTGCATATTCTTTTATTTCTAGAATACACTCTGCTTTTTCTTGATCTTCTTTACTTAACTCTGTTCCCAACATAAGTATTATAATAGATCCCTTATACTTATCATCTAATTTCTGGTATTCGGCAATAAACTCCCAACCATCCATGACAGGCATATTAATATCCAAAAAAATAATTTCGGGAACAATTTCGGATTGAATATGATCTAGTGCTTGTTTTCCATTTTCTGCAATAAAAACCTCTTCTACGCATTGTACTTTTTCAATAATTGTTTTATTAAAAAAGTTAGTTGCTTTACTATCATCAATGAGAAGAAAACGTTTTAATTTTTTCATCATCAAAAATGGTTTTTTAGCACATCATCCAATAAATCCATAGATAATGGTTTATTGATAAAATCATCGACCGAATGATTTTTGGCAGATGCTCTTACATCATCTGGGTTAGAAGAAGTTGATAATAAAATCACTTTAATATCTGCTGTTACTTTTTGATCCAGTTTAGAAAACTCGGTCAAAAACTCCCACCCATTCATTGCAGGCATATTGATATCCAAAAAAATAAGGTCAGGTTTTGTTGCTGTATTATTCTCTACAGCATTAAGATAATCTAGAGCCGCCATACCACTTTGCACAGTATTAACCTGATAAAAGTCTTCGTGTTTGGTAACAACTCTTTCGTTAAAGAAATTCGTGGCCTTGTCATCATCTATTAACAAGACACAATTCACCAATGTATTCATTTAATTTCCCAATTACGCTCAAAGGAAATAAACTTATTTGATATGACCATAACAAAACTAAATTTTATGAAATAGTTTTCGTTTAACAACACAAATTTAACGGTAAAATGTATTTTCTAAAATTACTTTTCTGAAATAAAGGAATTTATGGTTTAAAAAAAACAAATACCAAATGCATTAAAGTATATGATTTTAACAAAAAAAGTACAGCCTCTTATTTTAAGAAATAAGAGGCTGTATTTAAGCTTATCTGTATTTTTTATTCTACGATAAGCTTTTCAAGCTGTTTTTTCCCTTCCGATTCAACCTGAATCAAATAAAATCCTGGTTTCAGTTTATGTGAATTGAATTCGAAAACATATTCTGTATTTCCTGCTTTTACATCTTCAAGTATTTTTCTTTTATCTATCAAATCAAAGATTTGTATTAGCACAGGCAATGGTTTTGTAGAAGAAACATTTACATTAAATCTACCGTTTGATGATGGATTAGGATAAACTGAGGCTTCAAATAACTTTGATTCTTTATCCAATGGCATACTTAATGACTCTTGATTATCTCTTAAAACAACATTCTCATTCGATTTATCAGCATCTATGCTTTGAGCAACAGTTATAGTCGCATAACCGCTATTGATTCTTTGTTCGTAGATTTCATTTTTTGTAAATTCTTTGTAAAAAGAGGGAGAACTTACACTTACAAATTTTTCACTTCTTCTACTTCTACATCTAAAAACTTTTCTTGTTCTAGAAACAGATTTAAACTCTACACTCACTAAACGCTTACTTTCATTGTATATCTGAGAAAAGGAATAATTTCTATTTATGAATCGTATTCCTTGTGAATTATTAAACAAGAAATCTTCTGAACCATCATCAAATATGGCTTTAATCGATTGTAAACCATCTAATGACCCACAAGAAGATGGACCCGAACCAATATACCCACTTATGGTCAATTGGTAGTTTTGTGCAAATGTGGTAAATGTGATGGATAACATCACTAATAATAATATTTTTTTCATGGTTTTAGGTTTTAAAAGTTATACTAAACTCTTTAGAAGTTTTAAAAATACTCTGAAATTTTCACGAATACTTCACTGTTTTCAGGGGTTTTCATATCTAAATAAAAAACATAACAACCTGATTACAAATAGAATATCTTGTTGTTTCCTAAAATGAAATGATAATCTAAATCTCTCGGTACTAAAAGCAGAGGAGTTCTACCCTATTTTAAAACCAGTAGAGTCGTATATGATTTAAAAAATCTTAATTATCATATCAGATATCAGTTTTGACATACTTTTAATAAAGACTATTAAAAATAGATGTAAATTTGAAACACATTCGGTTGATGGTTTTAGATGTCGAACTTACCTGATTATAAATAAACTTTTAATTGAATTGATTTTTCCCAGTGAATATGAAATCAGAAACTCTTTATAAACTTCAATTAGATTAATGGATTCATTAACCCAAATCGTACTAGGAGCTGCTGTAGGAGAAGCTGCTCTGGGTAGAAAAGTAGGTAATAAAGCTATGCTTTGGGGCGCCATTGCAGGAACTATTCCTGATCTGGACGTACTATCCAAACTTTTTGTTGATCCTGTTACAGCAAATGAGTTGCATCGTGGGTTTTCGCACTCCATACTCTTTAGTATACTCGCCGCTCCGTTATTTGGTTGGATGATCTCTAAAATCCATCGCAATAATGAAGCAGACTGGAAAGATTGGTCAAGGCTTATGTTTCTGGGCCTTTTTACACATCCTATTCTAGACGCATTTACCACATGGGGAACTCAGCTATTCTGGCCTTTTGATTATAAAGTTTCTTTTAAAAATATTTTTGTTGTAGATCCTTTGTATACCATACCATTTTTGATGTTTGTGATCCTGGCAATGTTCTATAAGCGTACACATCCTAAAAGAAGAAAGTTCAATACCCTTGGATTATACATTAGTAGTATTTATATGTTTATAACATTGGGACTAAAATGGTATACGTATGGGGTGTTTCAGACCAATCTCGAAAACCAACATATTCGATATAAAGAGATTCAAACAAAACCAACTCCTCTCAATAGTATTTTATGGACTGCTAATGTAGAAACCGAAGATTCTTTTTTAATAGCATATTATTCTCTATTAGAAAAAGAAGATATTATTACTTTTTCAGAATTTCCTAAAAACCATCATCTATTGGGTAAAATGAAAGATGATCCTCTTATTCCCAGGTTAATTAAACTATCAGAAGGTTGGTATACTATCGAAAAAACGAATGACAAATTATTTTTTAATGACCTCAGGTTTGGGCAAATGGGAGTGGGTGAAGAAGCAAATAGATTTGTATTTAGCTATGAACTATTTTATGATGATAATGGTACTCTAACTGCTAAAGAAAGAGAGAGAAATATGGATGATGCTTCTCCTCTGCTTAAAAAGTTATTTAGCAGAGTATTAGGAAATAAATCATAAAAGGCCCCTATAAAAACATCTACAATCCTATTGTATATCCTTCGATAAACCAGATGAGGACACATATGATTATTACATTCTCGTAAAGGATAGATATTATAGTTTTTCTTTTTTCAAAATTTCTATATGACGCATTAATCGCTTTACATCTAACGGTATAGTCCCATTATATACTCCTCTAATATATCCTTGTGTATCGACAAGTATAAAATTTTCTGTATGTATAAAATTATTCTCGTCCTGGGTCTTTATAAAATCTTCATCTGCAAAATATCCTTCGCGAGCAATCGTATAGATCTCGTCTTTGTCCCCCGTTACCAGGTTCCATTTTCTATGATCTATATTATGCTTTATTGCATACTCTTTTAAAACAGGAACCGAATCATGCCACGGCATTACTGTATGTGACAATAATTTAATAGCATTATCATCTTTATACGTTTCCTGAATTAAATTCATGTTTTTGGTCAGCTTGGGACAAATTCCAGGACAGATCGTAAAGAAAAAATCAGCAACATATATTTTACCCTTATAGGTATCATTAGTAATCGTATCCCCATTTTGGTTGATAAATGAAAAAGAAGATATTTTATGTTTTCCTTCAAGGTCAGATGCGGTAAGCCACTGTGGTGTAAAATCAGAAGCAATAAAATAAGGTAACTTATCTACCGTGGGTTTCACAGTAGCTTTATCTTCTTGTTTTTTACATGAACATACAAGAATTGTACTTATAAATAATGATAAAAATAATCTCATTTTTTTAATAAATTTTTGTAGAGTCCTTCTTTATAGTGTAGCATTTTTTTAATCCAATAAGACCAAATCGTTCCCCTTTAATCACTTCATAGTTTGCTCTAATGTTACCATCGGATCTAAACAATTGTTGTTTGCCTTTCTCTTTTCCGTGGTTAAACCGAAAAGATTTTAAAATCTGTCCGTTAGCATACCATTCCATTACACTACCATGATATTTTCCTTCTTTATTAAAATGATACACGAATTTATGATGATTATCGGGCCACCATCCTTGATGAGTACCCACTTTTATTCCTTTTTTATAAAAACGTTTTGTTCTAAGCTCTCCATTTTCATAAAAAGACTGTTCTTCTCCTTCTTTTCTTCCATCAACATAAATTACTTTTGATTTTATCTGATCATTTTTATAATAATCTATCAACATTCCCGAAAACAGTTTGGTTTTATAAAACAACTCACCATTATCAAGATGTAAATTAGTATTGGTTGTCATAACAATACGATCAGTATCTTCAGAAATACAGCTTACCAGGATTGCTAGTATTATGATAAAACTCAATACCTTTTTCATTTGTTCTTTTTTTATTATTTTTTAGTTGTCAGATGGAATTCGCCATTGAACATCTCGATTGGTATCAACTTTAATTGTTATGGCTCATTTCACACCATCAAATTTTAGTAATTGCTGAAATTTCTTAATACTAGTCTTATCTCCTAATTTGTAATATTTCCGGGAGTACCAAAAAAACCATTTCCGTTAATATATGGATCTTCAGATGTAATATGATAATGGTAAATCCCATCAGGGAAATCAGTAGTAGCACTCGTATGACCATGATATTCATCTAGATCTGTATTGATAATTTCCTCACCATGTTCAATGGGACCATACACAGGAAAACCATCGGCCAATAGGCCAAGAAACGTATCCTCTCCAAACGTATTGGTAAGATATTCTGGTTCCTGATGATAATGATACCCTCCTTGCTGTTGAGGATGCCCAAGATATTGATCAAATGAATTAATCTCTGAAGTTAAAGGTTGGTTATTAGGCCCTGCATATTGATTGTAAAAAACCACTCCGTTAATTGCAATACCCATGGCACCTAATGCTGTTGCTTCTTTTGTAGTAGCTTCTGCCGGACGTATCGGGACGGTGATCGTAATATTTTGTTCTGCAATTCTATTAGGGTTTAGAGCAAAGTTTGTATTACTACCTGTATAAGGTTCGTATAACTCTGTTTCCCATTCGGTATCCAGGTAATACGGAGATTTGTGATCAGGGAGGTTATTTGTTGTAAAAATCACGTTATCTCCACTAATCTCATACGATAATCCTGCCGCATTAAATTTGGTTAATATCGAACTTATGTCATAATCTGTAGAGGTTACGATCTCGCCATCACCATCATTATCTACTGTTGTATCATCATCGTTAGAGCACGCAATACATGCGAATATAAAAAGTAAAAAGAGAGTAAAAAAAATTGAAATTGATTGGGGCTTTTTCATAAATATGTAGTTTTAGTTCATCGTATTTCTCCTTTAGACTTTTATAATTACAAATGGTTTAATCATAACCCATCGCCCGTTTTAAAATTAATATTATAAAAAAGCGTCAATTCGAGTGATTTTCATAGTGAAACGAAGAAAAATTGTACTTCGGTAAGCTCAGTAGGGTTATTGAGAATAGCTTTTTTGATCCCAAACTCTATTCTCGATACACTTCTTCCTATGGGCGAAGCACTCGAATTGACGAATTTGGAATTCAAAAATATCAAAATGCACAACGAGTTAATCATAACATATTGAATACATAAAGATAAGTTCATATTAAATTGAATTGTTATGGAAATCCATAAAAGCTGAAGGAATAAACTTCTAATTATTATCTGGTTCTTTTTAATATCTATTTTTATATTGCAAGTCAAATATTCACATTTATGAGTAGTACATATAAAGTTAGTGTAAATACTATTTTTGATTTTGAATTTACCGAAGAAGACATTTCAAAAATAGATATAGTAAGTAATTCTAAATCAACCCATCACATTCTTAAAAACAACAAATCTTTTCATACAGAAATTGTACAATCAGATTTCAATACTAAAAAATATACTGTAAAGGTTAATAACAACAGTTACCAGGTAGACATCACCAACGAATTAGATGCCCAGATCGCAGCAATGGGATTCTCTATTGGGTCTTCTAAACAGGTAAATGCGATTAAAGCTCCTATGCCTGGGCTTCTTCTGGATATTCAGGTTGAAATAGGTCAGGAAGTAAAAGAAGATGATCCTTTACTTATTTTGGAAGCCATGAAAATGGAAAATATTATTCTATCTCCCAGAGACGGAGTTATCAAATCTATTTCTGCCTCTACAGGGGATGCAGTAGATAAAGGACAATTATTAATCGAATTCGCTTAGCCTGTCACAGGCATTAAACAGAACCATGTGTTCAAATATAGTTTAATATGAAAAAAATACTAGTAGCAAACAGAGGTGAGATTGCCATTAGAGTGATGACGACAGCTCGTAAAATGGGAATCAAAACCGTAGCAATCTACTCTACCGTAGACAGAAACGCTCCACATGTAAAATTTGCAGATGAAGCTGTCTGTATTGGTGAAGCACCTTCTAACCAATCTTACTTATTAGGATCCAAAATCATTGAAGTTGCAAAGCAATTACATGTAGATGCGATACATCCCGGATATGGATTCCTTAGTGAAAATGCAGAATTTGCGGAAGAAGTAGAAAAAAATAATATCATTTTTATAGGTCCAAAATCAAAAGCCATTAAGGTGATGGGAAGCAAATTAGCAGCCAAAGATGCTGTTAAGGCTTATGATATCCCTATGGTTCCTGGTATAGACGAAGCTATTACCGATATTACCAAAGCAAAAGCTATCGCTTCAGAAATAGGTTTTCCTATTTTAATTAAAGCCTCTGCAGGTGGTGGTGGAAAAGGGATGCGAGTGGTAGAAGAAGAAAA